>LUTY01000661.1 GCA_001640045.1 Candidatus Thiomargarita nelsonii
CAGGAGATCGGCCACATTATTTGCTATTGCCTCTTTATTTATGTCTTCAATATCCCACTTCCAGCTATTTATTTCAGATTCATAACGAATGCGACCTTCTTCATGTAAAGAGTACAGCAACCGGCGCGAGAAGAACGGATTGCCCTGCGTTTTTTCGTAGATAGTCGTACCAAGCTCCTTGATACCTGTCTGGGATCTTAGCGTATTCGACAAAAGCATTTCGAGATGTTGCTGTTGCAAATTATCGAGTTTCAGTATCCGAGGTCGTTTACCCTTGTTTTCCTGTTCACCAATAAACCCCATGAGCGGATGGGAGGCATCCACTTCATTGTCGCGGTAAGCACCGATAACCAGCAATCCGGGTTGATTGAAATCAGACTGGATCACTTTGAGCAACCTAAGCGATGCCGCATCGATCCACTGTAGGTCATCGATGAACAAAACCAGCGGATGTTTTTCAGTGGCAACGGTCATAAGAAAATTGATGAAGACATAATTAAAGCGGTTTTCAGCTTCCTGGCCTCCCAATTGTGGCACATTCGGCTGGGCGCCGATGATCTTCTCCAAAGCCGGCATGACCTCTGTCAGTACTTTGCCCAGGGCACCGACAGCCGATTGAATGGTTTCCTGCCATTCATTGAAGTTTTTTTCCGGTTCAGCCAGGATCTGGGATACAAATACAGCAAACGCCTGGTTGATCCCGGCGTAGGGTGTGGTTCGCAGGTACGGGTCAAATTTACCCTTTATAAAGTAGCCGCGTTTTTCAGATACCGATAGTTGTATTTCTTCAACCAGAGCTGTCTTTCCAATACCGGAATAACCGCTGACAAACATTATTGCCGAAGTCTCCCGGCATGCGCTTTTGAAAGCACTCACCAATTCTTTCAGTTCACTTTCACGGCCATAAAGCTTTTGAGGAAATTTGAACCTGCTGGTATAATCGGCCTCTCCTAGCGGGAATCCTTCAATGGTATTGTCCGGCCTTAAGCGCTGTAAACATTTTTCCAGATCGACTTGAACCCCGGCTGCCGATTTATAACGGTTTTCTGCATTTTTTCTAAGCAGCTTTAAAATGATAGTGCTGATCACCTCAGGGATCTCTGACGATACCTCAGAGGGCGAGACCGGTACCCGGGCAAGATGGTGATGGATAAGCTCCATCGGATTTTTTGAATCAAAGGGCAG
>LUTY01000662.1 GCA_001640045.1 Candidatus Thiomargarita nelsonii
TCTCTTCTGGTTTAAAGCACTCTCTGCCAATATTTTGTAACGTTGCTCTATCTTTTTTAAGCCATCAAGTGCATCTGCATTATCTGAATCTATCGCCAATACCTCTCTATAACAAACCAATGCGGTCCTCCCTTGGCGAGCCGTCACGAGACGGTCGGCTTCCAAATGTTTTTTGCATTCTCGCAACAATTGAGCTATTTTGTCCTTATCTTGCGGGAGGAGGACAAAAAGCCCCCCTGCTGCTATTGCCAAGCTAGAGCCTATCGGTTTTGATAAGAAAAATTGTTCTAAAAATTTATCGACAGTGGGCGTTCTATTTTTCCGTTCAAACGCGAGAGCCCGCCGCAGTGCTTTATTTTGCTTATTTTTCAATTCATTGATAGGCTTTGGTGGAAAAAATTCTTTAGTTAACTTAACTTTATCTGCCCTTGTTTTGTTGAATGGATGTTTTCCAGACAATAATTCATAAGTCACACAAGCTAATCCATAAATATCATCGCAAGCTGCCGGCTCTAATTCTGCTAACCTCTCACAACTGGCGTAAGCTTTTGTGAATGCCCCACTACCCTTGAATCTCGTTTTCTCCCGATCAGACACTTCAATGAATTGGGCAATACCAAAATCAATGACTTTTGTAACGCCCTTATTGGGCTCATAAAAAACGTTAGCGGGTTTAAAATCCAAATGGGCAATATCTTGTTCGTGGGCGTATGCCAGTGCATCCACCATGCCTCTAATAATAGGTTCAGCTTGAGAAAGTGGAATACCATTCGGATGCTGTTTTATAAACTCATCTAATGGAATCCCGTCTATAAATTCCATCACGATGAAAACAATATCACAGACACGACTTAATTCATAAGCTTTGACAATGTTAGGATGAATGAGCCTTTTATATTTCGCAAATTCACGTACCAATGCTTTTAGACCATCAGGATGTTGCTTGAAGTCTTTACTTAAAAATTTGATGGCGACATAAACATCACGCGAGTCCCCCGCCACTTGAATTAAATCGACGGCTTTCCAGACGACACCCATGCCACCTTCGCCCATTTGTTCTTCCAAGCGATAATTATTTCGGATGATCGTCCCAGCTTGGAAAAGCTCTTTTTCATCAATGTGCTCCCATTGTTCAGGACTCTGTAAGATTGAATGATCACTGAATGTTTTCGATTTTGAACGGTC
>LUTY01000663.1 GCA_001640045.1 Candidatus Thiomargarita nelsonii
TGAACTATGATGATTGAATATAATAATATATTGATATATATTGATATTATTATCAATTTTCATAAAACATCATTTTTTTTTCTTTAAAAACTCTCCAAAGACACAAATTATAAAAACACTCAAAAACCCTGCCTTCACACTAGGGGTTTCGTTACTGATACAAAAAAAGGCTCAGTGAATATGCCCTCTCAATTAATAGACAAATTTAACAGAAAAATCACTTACGTGCGTATGTCAGTCATAGATCGTTGCGATTTTCGCTGCGTTTACTGTATGGATGAAAAAATGACTTTTCTACCCCGCGCACAAATATTGACTTTAGAAGAATTAGAATGGCTAGGACGTGCGTTTGTCGAATTGGGCGTGACTAAAATCCGTATTACTGGTGGTGAGCCATTGGTACGCAAAAATATCTTACATCTTTTTCAAGTGCTTGGTGAGTTAGAGGGTTTAAAAGAACTCGTGCTAACAACGAATGGTTCACAATTGGTCAAAATGGCGCAACCGCTCAAAGAGGCTGGCGTTAAACGTGTTAATATCAGTCTTGACAGCTTAAAACCAGATCGTTTTCAAAAAATGACTCGTACTGGTAAACTGAACATTGTATTGCGTGGTATTGAAGCTGCCCTCAAGGCGGGATTTAAACGTGTAAAAATCAATGCGGTGATTTTAAAAAACCGTAACCATGATGAGGTGACGGATTTAGTACAATTTGCTTGTGATTACGGTATTGACATCACCTTTATTGAGGAAATGCCCTTAGGCATGATTGGTGAACATGATCGTGCTGAAGCCTTTTATTCCAGTGCTCAAATTCGTCAAGATCTTGAAGAATCATTTACTTTACTTCCAAGTGCAGAAACCACCGCTGGACCGGCTAGATATTATAGAGTTATAAACACCGATACTCGCATCGGCTTTATTTCTCCACACAGTCATAATTTTTGCGATACTTGTAATCGGGTACGTGTGACAACGGAAGGCCGTCTGTTATTGTGTTTGGGACAAGAGCATTCGGTGGACTTGCGGCGGGTGATACGCGCTAATCCTGGTGACATCATGGCGTTAAAACAAGCTATTATCAAGGCGATGGCCATTAAACCTAAAGGCCACGATTTTGAGCTTGATGAACAACCACAAATTTTGCGATATATGAACGCGACGGGGGGTTAAGTAAGTACTG
>LUTY01000664.1 GCA_001640045.1 Candidatus Thiomargarita nelsonii
AAACATTTGAAAGACCTTTTTGTCTGGAAAGATTGGTAAAAAGCATCCGAAAATATTATGACAAGATACCGATTATCGTTGTTGATGATAGCGAGAAGGCACTGTCACCCATATTCCCAGAAATATCGGAATACTATCATTTGCCTTTTGATCAAGGTTTGTCCTACGGTAGAAATTATGCCCTTAACAAGGTTAAAACCAAATATGTTTTAATCTGTGATGACGACATGGTGTTTACCAAAAAAACTCGTCTGGAAAGAATGTATCAAGTCTTGGGAAAAACCGATTTTTCAATTGTTTCTTGTAATTTGATAGATCATAAGATAAATAGCGAATTGAGACGTGGCATCTTGAGATATGAAGGAACTTTTGAAGTTGAAAACGGCATGTACAAGTTGTTTTTAGGGAAAAACAGAGGGTTTAAAGACAGACTGCCACTTTACGATATTGTACGCAACTTTTTTATGGCCAAAACCGAAAAAATCGGCGAAAAACCTTGGGATGAAAGACTCAAGGTGATTGAACACGAGGACTTTTTCTTAACCATGAAAGAAAAAAACTTATTGTGTACAAAACTTGACGATGTGTTTGTGTGTCATTATCCGCGTCAGACAACGAAATACCAAAAATATAGGAGAAGCCGTATGGATGAATTTTTTGAGATTTTTAATCGGAAATACGGCGTAGAAAAAAATCTTGTGGTAGTAGGTAGTTTATACAGTTTAATGGATAACTTTATCTACCTTTGTCAGCTTGATATTTTTTTGTTGATAAAAAAAGTGATCAATAAAGATCTATCAATATCTGCTGCTATCATATCATAAAAAAGCAGAGCCAAAAAAAGCAAGACGTTTCTAGTGATTATAGACATTAATATACCCAAGAATTAGCAGAACTGGTGTACCAAAGATACCGACAAGATTTTGAATTATTGGGATACCAAACGGCACGTCAAGAACTGCTGGATTTTATTATATTAATTGAGGTTTCACACGATCGTTTAGGATTTGCCAAAAATGATTAGCGTCGTTATGCCCGCTTACAACGCGGAAAAATACATTGTCGAGGCGATTGAAAGCATTTTGAATCAAAGCTTTCCTGATTTTGAATTCATTATCGTCAATGACGGCTCCACTGATAAAACCCTTGAAATTATTCAACAATATGCAGCACAAGATAAAC
>LUTY01000674.1 GCA_001640045.1 Candidatus Thiomargarita nelsonii
TTTTATTTTTTTTGTTAATTAACTGCAATAAATAAGGACCTATTTGGTTTATAGGCAAAACTTTATCAACTTGGGTGGCGGCAATAGCCGCTTGAGGCATCGCCTCTGCTTCCGCTGTTGTCGGTGCTTGTACAATCACATATCCGCCCATTTGTTTAATTTTTTTTACGCCTTGGCTACCATCGTTATTAGCACCTGTTAAAATAATACCAATGAGCTTGTCTCTGTAAGCATAAATAGCCGTCTCAAATAACACATCCACCGAGGGACGCGCAAACTTAACCGGCTCTTCACAAGAGAGCGAAAAACTTCGGTCTTCTTCTACCAGCAAATGATAATTGGGTGGTGCAACATAGACGACTCCAGCAACAATGCTCTCTTTTTCATCTGCCTGTTTAACCTTTAATTGACATTTAGCATCTAAAATCTGTGCTAAATAGCTATCCGAATGGGGATGTAAATGTTGCACAATGATAATGGGCAGCGGAAATTCGCTTGGCAGTGCCCCTAGAACGCTAGTTAGCACTTTCAACCCCCCAGCCGATGCGCCGATGACAATAGCTTCAAACATAATTAAACGGTTGCCGCTCCATTGCTCCGATAAATTTTTTCATTTTTGAGAACATCTTCAAAAGCATCAGAAGAATCTGAAAAGCGGATACTCTCTTTGGAGCCGATACAGAGAAAACCATCAGTGCAGAGACTCTCAAAAAACAATCTAAAAACGCGATTTTGCAATTCACGGTTAAAGTAAATTAGCACATTTCGGCACATAATCAAATTCATTTCTCCTTCAGAAGACTTTGAAGGTCCACAAATCAAAGCAGGGTAAAGATTTTTATTGGGGTTAGCGGCTGTTTTAGCCTCTAGTTCTCCCTCCATTTTAAAGACACAATTTTCTGGAAAACGATGACGACTACGCTGGCGATTGGGGGTATAAACAAGAGCATAAATTGATTCAATTGTATGACTTTGAATTATTTGCTGAATAGTTGGCATTTTAAAAATTCCATAAGATTTGAATCGCATAGAGTGTATATGATTATAACTCAAACACGCTGGATGAAAGTCCTACTCTTGATATTATTATCCGCTTGTCATGAATCCACCATACGCCCGCCAGAGCAGAGTCATGCAATATCTGCACCCGTCTTAAAACCTAGATATAAAGAGGGTGTCGTTGATAATGACTCAAAAGGGCTAGAACATATTCACCCATCTGATGGCACTGTCATAGACAATCAGACGGGACTCATCTGGTTGAAAAATGCCAATTGTTTTGGCGTACTGACTTGGAAAAGGGCCAAACAAAGTACCGCCAATCTAGCGCATGGACAATGTGGACTTCAGGATGGTTCCAAGCCAGGTATGTGGCGCTTGCCAACAATAGATGAATTGGAGGCAATAGTGGACAAGAAATATAAAAGACCAGCACTTTCCAACGCGGCTGGCACCGGTCATTGGAAGGAGAATGATGCGTTCTCGCACGTACAGATAAAACGCTATTGGTCGTCTTCCCCAATCACAAGCCGCCCTGGTGCTATATGGAGCCTGAACCTGGGCGGTGGCTATGTGGTCATCACGAACCAGGCTGATAGCCACTATGTATGGCCAGTGCGTGGTGGAAATTGATAAATTTAATGGCACATATCCCCGAATATATCCTAAACTTCACGCGATGTGCAACTTTCTGGGCTTGCGCGTGGGATTGCCCCTACAACGTATGAATATTGTAGGGGCAATCCCTTGTGGTTGCCCATTTTCTACATGGTCAATATAAAATTGCACATCGCGTTAAACTTCATGATTCAGTACTTATTTGGTGTATACTCTCCCTATCTGAATTCAACGCTAAAGGCTATCTGACCGTGAAAAAAAGTGTTTTATTGAGTTTAATTTTTATTCTACTTTCCGCCTGTCACGAACCCCAACTACATAGTCTACGCTTTGGGCTATCAAGGGCACCAATCAGTTTAGATCCACGTTTTGCGACGGATGCGACTTCAACGCGGATTAATCGCTTGTTGTACCATGCCCTGGTTGACTTTGATGACAGTTTGCGCCCGATACCTGATTTAGCAACTTGGGAACAATTGAGCCCAACACAATATCGCTTTCACTTGGGCGACAATGGGCGAGTTTTTCACAACGGCTCGCGATTAACAGCGCACGATGTCAAAGCGACTTATGATTTTATCTTAGACGCTAACAATGCCTCACCTCATCGTGGTTCTTTGAGTCTCATCAAACAAATTAATGTACAAGATGCTGATACGATTGATTTTATGCTGGAAAAACCAGACGTTTTGTTCCCTGGACGCTTAGTGGTTGGCATCGTCCCTGCCGCTCTTATCGACAGTCAACACCCGTTTAACAAAAAACCAGTAGGCAGTGATCGATTTGAATTAGTCAAATGGGAGGAATCCACTCATTTATTCTTGCGGCGGCGCAGTGATGGGCAAGTCGTTGAATTTTTAGAAGTCAAAGATCCCGTTGTTAGAGCACTTAAACTGGTGCGTGGTGAAGTGGACATTTTACAAAGTGATTTATCGCCAGAATTAGTCACCTGGTTGACAAAGCGCCCAGAAATCAAGGTGAGTAAAGGACAAGGTACGAATTTTACTTATTTAGGTTTTAATATGGAAAATCCTGTGACGGGACAATTTGCGGTGCGAGAAGCCATTGCTTACGCGATCAATCGTGAAGAAATTATTCACTATTTGCTAGGAAATGCCGCTCGCTCGGCGAGTAGTTTTTTATTACCGCCTACCCATTGGGCGGGACATCCTGGATTACCGGCTTATTCTTACAATCCTAAAAAAGCCCGCGCTTTATTGGCGCAAGCAGGATTTACCCAAAGCAATCCCTTAAAATTGTCCTACAAAACTTCTAACAATCCCTTTCGTATTCGCATTGCCACTGTGATTCAGCAACAATTAGCAGAAGTCGGTATTGAGATGGATTTACGCACTTATGATTGGGGTACCTTTTACGGTGACATCAAAAAGGGACATTTTCAATTGTACAGCCTATCATGGGTGGGCATTAAAATGCCCGATATTTTCCGCTACGTGTTTCATAGCAGCGCAGTACCGCCTAACGGTGCCAATCGGGGGCGGTTGAAGAATCCCAAAATCGATGCCTTGATTGAGCAAGCTGAGGCGGCGACGACTTTAGAAGCGGGGGCAGCCGGCTACCGTGAATTACAAGTCGCGCTATTCGATGAATTACCCTATGTTCCCCTGTGGTATGAAGATCATGTGTTAGCAAGCCATCGACGAATCAGCGGCTATACTTTGGCACCAGATGGTAATTATGATGGTTTAAATACGGTTGTTTTAAGATAATACCTTCGCCAAGTCAGAAAATGACGTCATTTTCGTTAAGTTCCCTACGGGAGGAATGAGGCCAATGCCATATCGTACCGCCTAAAAATCAGACCTACGAGGAGACCCATACCTCGCAGGTCGTTGTAAATTCCACGAAAAATTAACCGGAGCCGGTTTTGGCAACCTCGTAGGTTTGTCGGCACGATATGGCATTGAGGAATGAGGCACGATTTCCCGAAACAACTGCTTTAGCGACTTATTT
>LUTY01000666.1 GCA_001640045.1 Candidatus Thiomargarita nelsonii
TGCGTCTAATCAAAACGATATGCATCACGCTCAAATTGATTAAACGCTTGGCTTGTGGAGGTAACTCTTTGAAGCTTTTATTCTCAAATTCTTTGACTATTTCAAGCCCGGTTAACTTATATTGGTTCTGAAGAAAGTTGAAAATAGCAAACAGTCTTTGTTTGCCATCAATGACTAACCATTTACCATCTTCTTGTTCTTTTAAGTAGAAAAGTGAAATAGGAAAGTTCATCATAAGGGACTCAATGAGTTTTGAGGCCTTTTCGGTTTTCCATAAAGAGTCTGTTTGTTCCATAATAATATTGCCGTCTTCAATTAAGCTGAACAGGTAATCAACGGTATAATCATAAGAACTGGTTTCTAAAGTTCCTTTCTTTTTATGGACAGTCAAAGCAAGGGTTAATTTATCAGGTTCTGTATCGAAAATGTCTGGTTTCATAATGGGCTTTTAATATCAATGGAAAATAGTAGTGGGCGGTTGTCTGTCAGACATTTCAAGGCGGAAACTTTTTTCCGCCACAAAAATGTCACGGACAGAGTTGCAAATTTCGTCCAGCGAAAAACATTGTGGACGGGGTTGCAAACCCCGTCCAACATGAAGCATACCACGACTCCTACACCTTAAGGATTTTTTTTCAAGTATCTTAATACTACTTTGTCACATTTAAAAAAATCAATGGCTTGTAGGGTGGATTAAGCGATAGCGTATCCACCGAGCGGCTAAAGGTGGATACGCTACGATAATTTGTGATAATTTGACAAAGTAGAATTAATTTCGTTGCTCATAAATCTGGATTCACTTTATTTTTCAAAAAAGTGTAGGGTGCGTCCTACGCACCTTATGTCAGATTGGGGCGGTGCGTGGGACGCACCCTACGCTTGCTGTTTTTCACCACCCCACCCTCACCCTCACCCTCTCTGAAAGGGTGAGGGGATATCGGGTGTTTTGCAAGTCCCTCAATGTGTTAAATTTTTATAAACTGTCTCTTGAGACCAAAATGGCCAAAGTCGAATAGATTAATATTAATAATTATAAAATCAGTATGTTACAATACTTTTGCCAGAAGATTATGCGACAATAAAATTAATCAATGAACAAACAATGATGGCTGTCTAAAATATTGTCAACCCATTCGTTTGAAAATACGCCCTGTCTGACATTTTCAAGATAATCTTTTAGCG
>LUTY01000667.1 GCA_001640045.1 Candidatus Thiomargarita nelsonii
CCGTAAAACCCGCTCCAATTCACCGCCCGAGACAATATCAAATCCCGAGCCTAAACGGGCTAAAATATTTAAGACAGCGAGATTGGAATTGGCTTTGACGGCATAACAGACGAGATGTGGATGATTTTTGAAAGCCCGATCAAAAGCGTACCAATGTCGCTCAAGAGTGGCGCGAGAATAGACATAACAAGGCGTACCATAAGTCTCAGCCAGTGTGGTTAAATCTACCTGTTCGGCATATAATCTGCCATCACGATAGTTAAAATAGTCCATATCGTTAGTCTTTGTGCTCGGGTTTTTCTGGAGCTTGTATTGATTTATCCGCCTGGGGCACGGGGCGTACTAAATCACCTTTTTGACCACAGCCCAGACTGATGAAACATATTCCTATCAGTGTGGGTAATAAATAAATTTTCACAACTCATCTCCTTTCCAAACTAAAGTTTGGACTCCTTAATAAGTGTAAGTTTTAAGGCGATTTCGCCAGCCCACTAACCAGTGAGATTCATCTTTAGGGGCATTTTTTATACGGCGTTTGAGGACATAATCAGCCGCCAAAACAAACTCAGTTATCGCATTATCCGAGTCGCCGGACATATTTTCTAATACCTGCAATAATCCCCAACCTTCTCCTTGATAACGTTCTTTCTCAGAAGTGCCTTTGCCTTTGAAATTAACATAATCGATTAAGGCATAAATACCCATTGGTGTTTGCGCTACCCGATCAAATTGTTGACGCACGTATGTACGTTTTTCTTTAGAGGGCAAAACGGCCATCATTTCCGGCAAAGCTTGTTCCAAGCGTTTGATGATAAACTGCACTTGAAAGGGGATAGTGTCTTTAAGCAACTGGCGTAAAGTGAGCATTTTGGGACTGTTTATATTTTTATAGAAATCATCATGGGAATTCCAAGGACAATCGGGCGTATTTTGTAACCAGTTTGGCAATTCAACTTGTTGCTGTTGCAAAAACTCAAGGAATTGTGGAAATTGCTCATCATCAGCTTGCTTGATGCTTGCCGGATACCAGATAAAATGACCGATACCCAATGAGGCAAAATTCTTATCCCAAGAGATGAGGTTTTTTTCCTTGCCGGCTCCCTCATTTATCCAAATTTTCTGTCCGATCGATGCAGCATCATTTTTATTGATGAGCTGATTTTCCTGAGTGGCAGCCTCTGG
>LUTY01000668.1 GCA_001640045.1 Candidatus Thiomargarita nelsonii
CCTTCCCCTAGTAGGGTATGGCAACCGATACAGTTGTTTTCTTCCCAGACTACTTTGCCTTGTGCTACTTGTGGGGTAATATTTTCCCGGTGATCACGCTCTGGTAAAGCGTTGGTGGTATCAAAGGTTAAGGCAAGGAACAGTAAGAAAAAAAATACTGATCCCCCATAATAGATGTTTCGTGCCATGGATTTTGTGAACACTTCACTCATCGGCAATTCTCCTAATGAAAAAACAACATAGTTTCAGAGAAACTGAATAGAAAATCCTTGATGTATGTCAAGTGGTTTTCACATGACCGCTCTGGTGGCCAGCGTATCCACCAACTTATTAACCGGAATTCGGTGGATACGCTAGCGCTTAATCCACCCTACATGAGTTCAACATCAATCTGACCCTGCGAGAATCACCAAAAATCACTTCTCCCATAGCTAATTCTATGGGAAACTCAGTACCATCCTTACGCTTTGCCATCACTTCACGAATAGAACCAATAACTTTTGGAATACCAGTCGTTAGATAATTTTGAATATATTGATCATGTTCAGTACAGTAAGGTTCTGGCATTAGCATATTGACCTTATGTCCTATTAATTCTTCTTTGCTATATCCAAAAATTTTCTCACAAGCCGGATTGATTGATTCAATGACACCTTCTTTGGTAATTGTAATAATAGCATCCAAAGCATAGACTCCATAATATTTATTTATCATTTATATATGTCTCAGGCACTGGGATTACAGGATGGGCTCGTTTGAATTTCAAGCCATCACATCGGTAATTTGCTCCCTTGCTGCTATGGTACTTGATTTTAAGCATTCAACGATCCAGTGCCATGTCTCATTAATGTCTCATATTGTATCATCATGAAACATTAAAACCGTCTCATGAGACATATACCGATAAAAATTTTTCGGCGTTAATCCGACGTTCCGCACATTCTGTTGTAACTTATTGATAATAAAAACTATATTTTTTAATTTTTCGGCGCATAAATATTTTTAAACAAAAAATCAAGAAGTTGGATAGCTTGTGCGGAATGTCGGTTAGTTAATTTCTATAACTGATCCAATAATATTTTATTATTTAATATCAATTATTTACTTATGGTGTGCTGAATGTAGGATTATACCTTTTGAAGAGAAAAAATATATTGGCATAATCTTTGCGATGAAAAC
>LUTY01000669.1 GCA_001640045.1 Candidatus Thiomargarita nelsonii
CATCTTTAGCGTTGATCAATAAATCCCAAAAAGCGGCGGGATTATTTGATCCGCCCGGAAAGCGGCAACCTATGCCCTACCATAATATTTTAAATAACCTGTCTTTTTGAAAAAATCCAAGTATTTATGAAATAACCCCTCATCTATTTCAGGCTTGTACAAATTTGCCTTTTTGAGCATGTTCCAAGCATTAGAGCGATCAAAGGTTATATCTTCTTCCATGTGAGAGGCATTGGTTGGCAAAAAGGCGATCAGCCCCGCTGCAGAACTGGTATCTGACTTTTGAGCGATTTCGGTCAAGCGTTGACACCATGTCAAATAAGTAACAGTTTCAATATCAAAGCCGTATGACCGCAACCAGTCCACAACTTGAGGCAGATAGATGCGATCAGGATTCAAGATATGAAATATCTGCCCTTGTGTTTCTTGCTTGAACATCATAGAGACAATAGATTTAGCCACAAAATCCACTGGAATCATATCCATTATAATGTTTTGGTCAACGACACAGCCTGCTTCTACACAGGCCTTGATCATTCGCCATAGGAAATCCTTTGTCTGGCAGGCTCCAGTCTTACTGTCACCAGATAAACGCCCGAGACGATAGATTGTAACTGGCAACCCATTTTCTGCTGCCGTCCTAACCATTCCCTCAGCAACCCATTTACTCTGACGATAACCAACACGCAATCCTTCAGGGTGTTCTGGGATGTCCTTTTCCCGAATTGCCTCCTTATCATTGGTATCATCAGGTGCAAATATATAAAGAGTGGATACGTAGTGGAGCGCTTTATGTCTCCGGTAACCTGCAAGACGTATGATCTCTTGTGTCCCAATCACATTCGCTGGTTTTAATTTGGTATAGGGATCGATAAAGTTTGTAATAGCAGCACTGTGGAGTATAATATCAACCGTTTCTGCTAGCTCATCCCAGCGTTTTGGTGAAAGTCCAAAATTTATTTTACCAAGTTCTCCCACAACTATTTGTAGACGACTTTGATAGGAATGCTCCCAAAGATAGTAATACTCCATATTTTCCCTGATTTTTTTCAATGCCTCCGGTTCATCCTTAGCCCTAACCAAACAGTGGATTAAGGCGTTGGTAGAGGTGAGTATCTCTGATAAGAGGAATGCC
>LUTY01000670.1 GCA_001640045.1 Candidatus Thiomargarita nelsonii
AACATCAACTCCAAGCTCTATCGGTGGAATGGAGCGAGCTTTGTCGAGTACCACTCCATCCCCACTCAGGGGGCTTATGACTGGGAATACTTTACGATTGGCACAGATCATTATTTGGCGGTGGCTAACTATTATAGCGGTTCCACCCGAAACTTGAACTCCAAGCTCTATCGGTTGAATGGTGCGAGCTTTATCGAATACCAGTCCATCCCCACTCAGGGGGCACTTGAATGGGAATACTTTACGATTGGCACTGATCATTATTTGGCGGTGGCTAACTATCATAACGATTCCACCCACAACATAAGCTCAAAAATCTATCGTTATGGCAGAAATCAGTATGAAGAGGCTTATCAAGCGGGTCGTCAAACCTGTATTGATGATCCAGTATCCTGCGGTATTCCAGCCAATGTAGCCACCTTTGATATAACCTCAAACGTCCTACACATCCCCAACTATCAAAATACCTATTGGCTCAAGTTTGGGCTGACTAGCTGGGAGCCAGTTCAACTGCAATTGCAGAGTTTTGGGGAGATTGGATCGGAATAATAAATTATCCAGTTTGTCTGAATCAGGATTCACAGGATTTTAGAATTTTACTTCGTTACTTCGTTTCAGAATAAAACCAATAAAATAAAAAGATTAATTCTGTAAATTCTTTAATTCTGCAAATTCTGATTCAGACAATTAAATTAATTTTGGACTACTATGAAAATCAGTCGCATCACGATTGAAAATTTGATTTATTTATAGGTAAAGCTCATGTCGGATGCAATGGTTCCTGTGGTGTTTATGAGTTTTTTAGTGGTGTAATAGATGACATTCGTATCTACAACCGTGCCATCTCAGAATCTGAAATCCAACAACTCTACCAAATGGACAATCAACCCTCTGACAATCGCTGGGCAATTTACGAAAACGGCAATCTCCACATACCCTGTATCAAAGTCATGGGTCCATTTGATGACGAATTGCATTTTGAAGCCGATATGCAATATCAACCATTATCTGAGCCAATGACTTTTCAGGTGACGGGCGCAAATCCAAAATAAGAGCCTAACAAACAAAAGGCACTAATATCATCCCAAGCCTCTAAATTAGGAGTCCAAATCAAAACCCGGAGCACAACCATAACGCAAAATAAGGGATCAAAACCGCAATAACGACACCTAATTACA
>LUTY01000671.1 GCA_001640045.1 Candidatus Thiomargarita nelsonii
GTATGCCTTGCACTTATTTATAGTATAGACAATATAAATTCGTTTGTAAGTTTTTTTTTCGGTTTTATTATCTCGTGGCTTTGGGCATGGCTTTTTCTTTTTTTTGGAATCAATGGGGTCAGACTCGATTGATTTGTGGCATTGACGTTTGTTAAAACTTGGCAATACAGGTCACTACCCTTATCTTGCCACGAAAATAATCAGTTCGTAGGTGGTGGCGTGGACCAGCTTTGGACTCCAACAACAATGTCAAGTCAAAAAAACTTGAACATCGAGTATCACAGTATATTGCTAAGATTTTTACAATACCAAGATAAATTGCGTTAGCGTAGGCGAATTGCAATGCCATTTTTAAAAACAACAATTGACAAATAATTCAATTCGTTTATTTCATAATTAGTTGTACTAATGTTAAGTTCAAAAACGTGCAAAGTGCCGCTGAGCGACGCACTCCAGGATTCTCAGGAGTGCAAGGCGTACCTTGCACATTTCACACTAAATTTAGGGACAAGTCTAATGTGATTTTGAGTTCTTATGATTAATCTGTTACGGAACCGGCGGTAATAAGTGCAAAGCAGTGCTTTGCATGTTTTTTTCAGTCGACGTCGTCAAAGATTTCATCGATGGCAAACAACCCCCCTACGGGGAGAGGTATATTCTTCGCCGTCCAATTACTGTTGTTGGTAAACGTGCCATCTACTAACTCGGCTTTGAGTAAGTCGTACTCCCCTTTGATTGTTCTGTCAACGGTACCTGATAGAAGGACAGTACCATCCTGGGCTATCACGGTCGCTTCAAGATGCGTGATAATATCCGTTTCCACATTTTCTGGCCTTATCTTAAATATTCCTGTAGTCGTTGCATCAACAAACGCCGTTTCGCCGTTCTTTAGTACACAATCAGTGGATTTCAGACTAAAATCAACCGCACCGCTAAAAATATTCCAACTACCCGCTGCGGTTATATCACCACCCCCAGGGCACGGAAAGGGTATGGACAAATTGTCTGCAAAAGACATGCTTGGCACAAGAAATGCCGTCACTAAAAATGGCACCATTGCTATTGTTTGGGCATATTTTTTCATGATCGGTTCTCCCTTGAGTGGATTGATTGTCGTGCAAGGTATGCCTTGCACTTATTTATAGTATAGACAATATAAATTCGTTTGTAAGTTTTTT
>LUTY01000672.1 GCA_001640045.1 Candidatus Thiomargarita nelsonii
TGGAATATCAGAATCCTTATTGGGTTCCCAAATTCGATTTTGGTATGAGAAGTGGGAAAAAAGTGGTTCTAAATTGGAACTGCCATTTCTATGCTATTACATAGATGGCAACACCAAACCAGTCTGGTCGAAATATCGGGTAATGCAAAATAAAGTAACTATGATAGGGCGCGTAATGGGGTGCTTAGAACAGGTATTTGTGCATGATTGTTTTGGACATCCGATTTACTTTGAGACTTATTCAGGTCATGCTCCAATGGGTGTTTATACGCTTTCACTTATGAAAAAAATAGAACAGCACTTGGAAGGGATCGAACCGACGACATTTGTCACTCGGGTTTTGGTGATGGACGGTGCGAACAACAGCGTTGAAACCTTACGAGCTTTAGCTTCACAAAGCCGTTATCACTATATTACCACTTTAGATGATAATCAATGGTCTGAGCGTAGGATTAGGTTCGAGAATGCTCAAGAACGTTATCGTTGGGGAAAAGCAACGTTGTACAATGGTGAGATTGAGTTGGAAGATTCAAAAGAAAAAGGTTATCTAGTGGTGGTGCGAACTGTACGTATTGAATGGGATTATGGTAAGAGAACGGTTTTGTTGACGAGCTTACCAATGGAGACGGTGGGACCAAGTTTAGTGGTAAAAGGGTACTTCAGTCGTTGGCCACAACAAGAATTAAGTTTTCGGAATCTGAAAGGATTTGCCTCACTTCATCGTGTAGCAGGTTATGGAAAGCAACTTATAGAGAACCCAACTGTGCGAGAAAAGCAACAACAACTTGAAGAAAAGCTAAAAGTGCTTCGTCATCAACTGAAAGAGCCGCTGAATGCCTTGACTAAGGAAACCACAACGCTTACAAGGTTGATTGATAAAGAACGTGTGTTGCGAAGCATAAGTTGCATAGAAAACGGAGAGCGGATTATGGAACCTTCCGATATGGAGGCTCTACAAACCTGTACACGCGAAATTGAGAAGGTACACAGAGGCATGAAAGCGATTGAAAAAAAACACGAAAAAGCATTTAAAAGTTTGTACAGATATGAAGCACAATGGATGCGTTTGCAAGGAAAAGAAGTTGTTTACAAGGTAGATGTGGAACTAGATCAAATCATGACTTACTTCCGAGTCAGTCTATCAAATATCTGTGCCTATTTTTTAAAAGAGTTTCTC
>LUTY01000673.1 GCA_001640045.1 Candidatus Thiomargarita nelsonii
CTTTGCACCAAAGATACTGTGAACTGAGCAATCCCGCCCTTGATGCTGGCAAACAAGACAATCCTAACTGAATAAGGCATTAATTTATTTTGAGCTATACTGTTGTGAACACAGCGTTTTTGACACAGAAAAACCAAACGGGAAATGGTATCTATGGATGAGAGAATCTTTAAAATAGGTGTATTTGGTCTGAAATCCAATGAACAAAATACCTTGGGCAGTATTTTCAAGCTTGCCGCAGCACGCCCACGAAAATACACCTTGGTAGCCCCTACCGATCGTGCAAAGGCTGATATTGTACTCGTTGATATTGATGATACTAATGCCGAGAATGAATGGCGTAGTTTTAGCGTACATTATGGCAATATCCCTATAGTCAAAGTGACCAAAAGCTTGCCACAAGTCACCGCCCACGATGTGTACCTACGCCGACCACTCACTTTGAGACGAGTACTCGAAACCCTTGATGATGTGACTATCAAAGTCCATAAATTTGTACCCGAAATTACGATTGATGACAACATGATGTTGCATGCTAGCGACGATGCTGCAACCATCGATCTTGTCACTCAAGGTGTCCAAACAACCAAGGCGAGTGGCATTAAAGCCCTGGTTGTTGACGACAGCCTACCAGTACGCAAAGCTATGGAACTTCAACTTGGGCTGTATGGCATGGGGATCGATTTTGCAGAAACCGGTGAAGAAGCACTTGACTACATGCAAGAAAACGTTTACGACATTATTTTCTTAGATGTCATGCTACCTGGTGTTGACGGACTTAAAGTCTGTAAGCAAATTAAATCTCATAAATGGTCTAAGAAAACGCCTGTTGTCATGTTGACTGGCAAGGATTCCCGCATTGACAAAATTAGAGGGGCAATGGCGGGTGCTAATGAATATTTGACCAAACCAGTACAACAAGAACAACTCAAAGAAGTTATCAAACAATTCTTGCCCCAGACAGTGAGCCGTCATCAGTCATCATGGTGATATTCATAAATAATTGATAACTTAAAAAGGAGATTGTATTAATGTCCATCAATAAAATCCTTGTGGTTGATGATTCAAAAGTCGATCGGGTGAATCTTGAAAAAATAGTTTCTGAAGTTGCTTCTACCGTCATCACAGCCACTGATGGTGCCGAAGCCATTGAAAAAGCGAAGGCTGAAAAACCTG
>LUTY01000685.1 GCA_001640045.1 Candidatus Thiomargarita nelsonii
CGAAGAATGGATGTTTAGCAGCCTCTGAATTATCTAATATATCCACAATTGAGTGACCACCTGACTTAATTGTACGTGATATAGATGGAATTAATGAAAGTGCCCTAAGAATTTTTGATTGATTACCCCGTTGTTTTTCCAAATAGTATTTTATCGCAGAGCCATATTGAAAATTCCAAGTATAAATTTCCCATTTACCTGTCTCCGAATATCCCAGAGCCTTTCGCATACGTATAGCAGCTTGAGGTCCCATCGTAGAAAAAAAAGCATCAAAGCGTGATTGATATTCACGAAAGAAACGTTGCTCAAAACTGGGATATAATATCTTTTTTCGATAATCTTTTAAGACCATCGTATTCTCAGTTTTACCAACTATGAGATTAGTATCACCACACGTAAAGCGGATCGGCATCAATCCATGATGTCCAATTAATCGCTTACCCGTTTTATCTTCCGCTTCAATCAGCCAAATTTCACCTCTCCCCCCCGGTGCTTCTTGCCACTGCCATCTATATTGCTCTATAGAACGTTTTCTACCGGTTATTTTTTCATATAGACCATTAATAGCCTCTTCATCACCTGCTTGGAAGCGTCTATATGTATAGGAAACCATAAAAAATTTATCCTCGCTCTTGAAAATAAGAAACTATGTTCTCAATCGAATCAAGACTGTCAATATCATCATCAGGAATTTCTATTGAGGCAGCTTTTTGTACTTCAAGAATCACATTAAACATATCCAGTGAATCTACTCCTGCATCTGCAAACTTCATATCATCTGCAAGATAATCTACACTCATCATAATCTTTGCTCTTTCGATTGCTTGTCTAACTTCATTTGTAGTCAAAATCATATTGTTTACCTGATTATTAATGACGTTTTAATATCATTGATGCCCAAGAAAGACCTACGCCAAACCCGCTTATGAGTATGGTATTTATATTCATATCAGCAATTATCTTTTCCAATAAAAGCGGAATTGATGATGAAACTGTATTTCCAGTCTTTTCTATATCACATAAGAAGCGCGAACTGACTTCTTCAAATTGTGAAGATATTGTTTTTACAATGAATTTACTGCCTTGATGCAGTATATAGCAATCTATATCAGTAGACTCTATTCCTTCACTTTTAAGTAACATTGCTATCTGTTTAGGCACTTCAATTGCCGCAAAGTTAAAGACTTGTCGACCATTCATATGAAGCACATTCTGTTTGACCTGTAGATTATTCGCACCCGAACCGTCAGTTGCAAAAATGCTACGTCCTAAACTTAATTTAGGTTTATCATCCAATAATGTCGCTGTCGCAGCATCACCAAACAAGAGAGTTGTATTTTTATCTTCTGGATTTATTATTTTAGAATAAGGGTCTACCGTAACTAATATACCACATTTTAAATTTGCCATCTCCATAAATCCCTTGATAACTGTTAGGCCATATACATATCCAGAGCAACCCAAGGATAAATCAAAAGCTGCCACTTTTTTCGACAGCCCAAGTTTATTATGAACAATGGCAGAGGTATGTGGCAAACCATTCCCATCAGGGTTTTGTGTTACTATGACCAAACAGTCTATCTGCTCCGCACTTAGATTATTTTCCTCTAATAATTTTCGCACAGCGGAGACGGCTAAGTCAGACGTGTCATCACCCTCATTCATTATTGGTAATGAAATGGCACCTATCTTATTATCAATAAAGGAAGGTTTTTCTCCTAAGCTTTTTGCTTGCTGGTAATTATCTCTAACAGTTTCAGGAATATAACTGGCTATGGCTTTTATACCTATCATGATTGACCCACTGAAAATCTAATAAACCCTATATGATTACCCGCTTGAGTAATACTACTAGCAGAGAAACGCCCCGGAATAGATTGCTCTATGCTAACAGTAAACAAACCTTCCTTCTCAAGTGGGCGCTCAATATCTAATTGTACGAAAACCCATATTCCTATTTTGGGTTTTGGCATTATTTGATAGTGTAAATACTTCGTCATTGACACCAGTATTTCTATTGGAGAATAACCAACCACTTGGTTTTGTTGTATTATGGACTTGTCTTTAACAAGAGTTGCTACTTGAATGGGACGTTCATCATATTCTATACGACTTTTGATCTTTTCATCTGTCTCAACGAGATAAGCTGAAAGATTTCTTTCGGATAAGTTAATACGACAAGATGCAAAGTAATTATCTGGAGGGGTATTTGTAATGATTAAATCACAAGCTTTATGTGCAAATTTACGTATTACAAGTGAATTAACATAGGTTTTACTATCATATTGTTCTAATAAATACTTTGATATTTCATCATACAAACTAGTACCATGAATGTAATTTCTTGTACCTTTGTAACTTATTTCTAGTCTAATTTTATTCATGTCGTCATAGTTCCCAATATTCAAACTATTTTCACTGTTATTACATTGTTTGGATTTTTTGCTGCATATAAAATGGCTACATAATAAAGAATAGCAAGTACAATCTCATTAATAACATAAGCCTTCAAAGTAACATCAATATTCCCTTCTGGTGCATAGATAGAAAGAACTAGGATAGTTGAAACAAAATAAACTATTTTCCAAATAGCACCAATCTTGTTGTTCTTAGTTGCGCCAAGGGTACTACTGAGAGTAGATACGATAAATCTGAGCGCAATTGCGGGAATCATAATCTGGGTAAACTGTCCAGCTACAAGCCATTTTTCTCCAAATACAAAGGAAAATAGTTCAGGTGCATATAATGTAAGAATAATAAAGGGAAAAAATGTTATCAATAACAATACACCGGATATTTTATATAGATAACATTCAACACATTGTCCATGATTAACCAAATCAACCACGCTTTTTAGATTGACTTGAGATACTGCAACAGAAATAAAGCTTAATGGAGCCATTGCTACTCTTTGTACCAATGCGAAATACCCTACCATAGATTCAGGATAATAAAAGGATAAAAAAAATACTGGCGCACTTACCGATAAACCATTAAGCAACCCGGTAGAGGCATTGTAGGCAGGAAAATCTGCATACTCTTTTAACAAAGCCTTTTTTCTTGAAGATAATAAAAATATTTTAGTAGTAAAGTCGTGTATATACATTTTTAGCAAATAAATGGTTGCTATAGCTGAAGAAATCATACTCGCTATCAACAGTCCAATAAAACCCGCATTAAAAATACCAAAGAAAAGCTGGATAAATATTGCACTGATTGATTGTATTACCTTGGACTTAGCAAGTACATTATATTCCTTTTTTCTATTTGTATAATAAGAAAATGTATTAAGAAACCCAAGCATCAATAAACTAAAAGGGACAAATAATATCCAAGCAGATAGTTTTTGTATATCAAAGATATTTATGACTTGATCATGTAATGACAAAAACATTATCAAGAACAAAAACGATAACAATACAGTTACATAAATAGCAATGACAAAAAGATGTAACGCATCTTGCTTTCTTACTGGTAAAACTTGTGCTACCTCATATTTACCTGAAATTGCTGGTGTGACACTAGAAACAATAGCCATATAAAGCGCAAATATACCAAAAGCTTCTGGTTCATAC
>LUTY01000675.1 GCA_001640045.1 Candidatus Thiomargarita nelsonii
GCCCATGTGCAAACGGCTTTTGAGCGCAAAGCACAAGATTTGGAAGCAGCCATGGCACATAATAAGTCCTTGGTGGAGGCTAATCAGCAACAGCAGACTGGGAAGATACCCCGCAACTCAAAATTCTCAGCGGCGGCGAAGCCTTACCGCGAGAACTCGCTAATCAATTATTAGAAAAAAGTGCCACTGTCTGGAATCTATATGGCCCCACCGAAACAACTATATGGTCATCTGCCTATTCCATTGAAAGGAACCAAGCGTCAGGAAAATTCCATGATGACGCGCTTGAACCACTTGGTTATCCCATAGCAAACACGCAAATTTATATTTTAGACAAAAATCGAAAAATCGTTCCCATCGGTGTACCCGGAGAACTCCACATTGGCGGTGCTGGACTATCCCGAGGCTACCTTAACCGTCCTGATTTAACTGCCGAAAAATTTATTCCTAATCCTTTTAACAAGGACCCCAATTCACGCCTCTACAAAACGGGAGATTTAGCCCGCTATCTCCCCGATGGCAATATTGAGTTTTTAGGCCGCCTTGATAATCAAGTCAAGATTCGTGGTTTCCGTATTGAGCTTGGCGAAATCGAAGCCGTCTTGGCACAACACCCAGCCGTGCAAGAATGCATCGTCATCGTCCATGAAGACTCAAGAAACGACAAGCGTTTAGTCGCCTATTTGGTGCTCAACAAAGAACAAGTTATTGATAATATTGAGTTACGTCGGTTACTCAAAGAGAGACTACCTGATTACATGATACCGTCTGCCTTTATGCAGTTGGAAGTCATGCCATTGACCCCAAACGGTAAGATAGATCGCCAAGCACTGTCTCAGTTATCAATTAATAGTTATCAGTTATCAGAAAAACACTTTGTTGTGCCTCAGACACCAGAGGAAGAACTGTTGGCCGGGATTTGGGCAAACGTATTAGGCATTAAAGAAGTTAGCATTCACGACAATTTCTTTGAACTCGGCGGCCATTCTCTACTCGCCACGCAAGTCATCTCACGGGTAGGTGAGACATTTTCGGTAGAATTACCACTGCGCCAATTATTTGAATCGCCAACGATAGCTGGCTTAAGCGAACACCTTAAAACCATCTGCCACGGCACTGGTGATCGCCGCTGTAGAGCCTTTGAATTACCAAGGAACTGTCTGGTTTTATGAACT
>LUTY01000676.1 GCA_001640045.1 Candidatus Thiomargarita nelsonii
AACGCAAGGGATTAGTTGGAAATATTGCCAACGAATCCAAGCGGTTGATGGTTACAATTATTCAGTGCACACTTAAGGAGGATCGGCAATTCCTCCCTAAGCTAAAGACTCAGGGGTTTCCTTGCCGATATTTTTATGAAAATTATCCGTCAACTCACTCGTTTACTCACCATTTACCGTATCATCGTGCGCTATGGGCTTGATGAATTACTACTTTCTACTAAAATTTTTCGCCCACTGCGCTTATTTGGCTATCTCACGCCCGGTTACTGGTTACGCCCCAAGCACCTCACACGAGGGAAGCGGATTCGTTTAGCCTTAGAAGAACTCGGACCGATTTTTGTCAAATTTGGTCAAATTCTTTCCACCCGTCGTGACTTATTACCTGATGACATCGCCTTAGAATTGGCCAAATTACAAGACAAAGTCGCGCCGTTTAGTGGCGAGGAGTCTCGCAGAATTTTAGAACGGGCTTATGGTCGCCCCTTGGATGAAGTTTTTGCACACTTTGACAACACGCCCATCGCAGCCGCATCCATTGCCCAAGTACATGCCGCTCGATTGCATAATGGACGCTCTGTCGTAGTCAAAGTATTACGTCCAGGCATTCAACCCCGTATTCATAGAGATATTGAATTGCTTTACCTATTCGCTGATTTAGCGACTCGTTATTGGACTCAAGGACACCGCCTACGCCCGCGAGAAGTAGTCGCTGAATTTGAGAAAAATCTCCAAGATGAACTCGATCTCATACGGGAAGCCGCTAATGCTGCCCAACTCAGGCGCAATTTTAAGGATTCTGATTCACTCTATGTGCCAGAAGTAGAATGGGATTACACACTATCCAATGTGATGGTGATGGAACGCATCAAGGGCATACCCGTCCGCAACATAGCCACTTTAAAAAAACAGGGGGTTAATTTTAAACATCTGGCTGAAATTGGAGTAGAAATTTTTTTCACCCAAGTTTTCAGAGACAACTTTTTTCATGCTGATATGCATCCAGGCAATATTTTTGTTGATGCGCCAAACCCATCTCGTCCCTCTTATATAGCAGTCGATTTTGGCATCATGGGTACCCTGAGTACCGAAGATCAACATTATTTGGCGGCTAATTTTCTCGCCTTTTTTCGCCGCGATTATCATCGGGTAGCTGAATTACATGTCCATTCAGA
>LUTY01000677.1 GCA_001640045.1 Candidatus Thiomargarita nelsonii
AAAGTTACACATTGCGTTAATCTTTCATTTTAACATTAATTAAGACTCTAGGAGTGCAAGGCGTACCTTGCACTAGTCCCTTATGTTGAAAATTAAACTTAACTATTTGATATAAAAAATTTTTAATCTAAACTTCACTCTACAAAGAACAGCCGAGTTTTTGATATACTTTCATTTTATGCTATAGGTGTGTCCCGGCTATATGGAGCCTTTTATAACTGATAACTGTGTACTGATAACTGAAAAGAATCATTAATGCAACATCTTGACATTATTATTTATGCGGGTTGGATTATTCCTGTAGAACCCGAAAACATTGTATATGAACAACATGCCCTCGCTATACATGATGGAAAAATCGTCGCCATCTTACCAAACAGTGAGGCTGTCAAACGTTTTTCAGCACGTATTACCTATCGTATGACAACGCACGTTTTAATACCGGGTTTGATTAATGCACATACCCATGCGGCGATGTCTTTATTGCGTGGTATTGTTGATGATATGTCCTTAGATAAGTGGCTAAATGATCATATTTGGCCTGCAGAGCGGGCTCATGTCAATCAAGAGTTTGTCGCTGATGGTAGCCAGTTGGCAATTGCAGAAATGCTACGTGGCGGGGTCACTTGTTTTAATGATATGTACTATTTCCCTGATGTGGTGGGTGAAGTGGCTGCTGAGATTGGCATACGTGCCACATTGGGATTGATTCTCATTGATTTTCCGACTGCCTGGGCCGAAAATGCTGAGGATTATTTGAAAAAAGGTCGAAAAGTCTATGAAACTTTTCAAGATCACCCACTGATTCAAACCGCTTTGGCACCCCATGCTCCTTATTCAGTCTCAGATGATCCGCTCAAATCGGCTCAGGCGATGGCAGAGGAATTCGGTATACCAATTCATATCCATCTTCATGAGACTGCGGGAGAAATTGAGAAATCGCTTGAACAGTTTGGTCAGCGACCTTTAAGTCGTTTAAAAAATTTAGGCTTATTGTCATCGCGCCTGATGGGTGTACATTTAACACAATTAAAACCAGAGGAATTTAAGCTTTTAGCTAATCATGGCGTGAATGTTATTCACTGCCCTGAGTCGAATCTCAAACTGGCGAGCGGTGTGTGCCCAGTACCTAAATTGCTCAATGCAGGTGTCAATGTAGCATTAGGGACTGATG
>LUTY01000678.1 GCA_001640045.1 Candidatus Thiomargarita nelsonii
AAACCACCAATTTGTATTTGATTTTAAAAGCTTGGTAGTCGAAGACCAAGTTATCAAATTGTTTCGGTTTAAACCGAGGTGGCCTTGGTTGCCCTTTGTACTTGCCCGGATTCTTTTTGAAATCCTGAATCGCCCTGAAAAAGCCCAAAAAGTTCTTATCTAGCTTTCGCAAGGTTTGCTGAGCTACCTTGGCTTTCAACAACTTATAATTTACCTCACCCTCAAGGTTGGTAACTTGCTTCATAGCCTTGTCCATCTGGGGGTAAGAAAAATATTGCCCAGTTGCTTCAAAAGCCTCTCGCAGTGTCCACAACGTTTGGTTATAAAGATTTTTTGCATGGTGGGTAAGGTCTTTTAGTCGCTCAAATTGGTTTTTTTTCAATCCCCTAATCTTTGTTTTCAGTGCTCGCATTTAGCACCTCGATTGCGCGTTTCACGCGCCTTTTTGAGTAGTGTTTCATCGAGAAACAGTGGATTAATGTGATTATCTCATTCATTATTTCTTCGCTATCCATTTTTTCGTTAGCATGGCCATTGGCCACAATTATTTCGGTTCCAAATTTTAAAAACAGGTGTTTAAATAAACCAAACCCAACTCGACTTAGCCGATCCTTGTAACTTATGAAAACTTTTTCAACCTGTCCATTAAGTACTAAATCAAGTAGGTTGAAAAATTGTTTTCGTTTTTCAAAGTTGATGCCGCTGGCAATATCAGAAAAAACCTGATCAATTTTTACACCTTGGGCCAAACAAAAATTTTCGAGCGTTTCTATTTGGCGCGTCAAGTCTGCTTTTTGTTTGGGGGTTGATACCCGCGCATAAATGATGTTTAGGTTACGGCGTTTTTTACCAACGTATTTGTAAACGTCTTCTGAATTGTAGTCGTATTGCCCATTAGGTTTCCGATGCGCCTTTATTTTTTCTTGTTTGACAAGTCTGTAAAGATGATTGCGTGTTATGCCTGTTATTTTTAATACGTCTTTTGCTTTCATGGACGCATAATATACACATATAATATCTATATGTCAATAAATGTAGATATTATTTTATACTATATACTTTCTCTCCGTCAACAAATTGACACTCACGAAGAGGCGCTGACAAAAATGATTGAAACGCTCACGCCAGAGAAAATGGACCGTTTGCGAACCACGGTTGAATATTTGTGGGGAAA
>LUTY01000679.1 GCA_001640045.1 Candidatus Thiomargarita nelsonii
AAACCGTTGACCAATTGTGGTATGTCTGAGCCTTGGCGATAATCCAAATTTAGGATAGATTCAACCGGAACAGTGGCTGTCGTCGTTTCTTCTCCCTCTTTCTCCTCATCAGTGGCAGCCGTTTCCTCAATATTGACACCAGAGTTCGCCACCATGCCAGTCGCTAATACCACTAAATCTGTATCATAACTGATCTCTTCATCGAGAATCAAGTCTTTGAATTTAAGCGTTAAATTGCCAGAACTGGGGACAACTTCGCTAGCAACCCCTTTGGTGAAAGTCACGCCTTTTTGTTGACCATTGCGATAGAAATCTTCACCGCCTGCCCCCGCCATCCGCAGCTCTGTATAAAGAACCATGGCATCTATGTCTGGATTAGCGTCTTTGAAATACATGGCTTGTTTGACGCTCGTCATGCAGCAATGACCAGAACAATAGGACAAATGGCTCTCTTTTTCACTGCGTTGTCCAGCACATTGGACAAATACGACGCTTTTGACTTCTTTACCATCGGATGGCCGTTTGATCGCACCCCCATTGGCTTGCTTGGCTAAAGCTTCTAAGCCCAGTTGATCGACTACATCCGGTGTTTTGCCATAGGCAAATTCGGGTAGTTGAGTCGCATCGTAGGGTTTAAATCCACTGGCTTGAATAATTGAGCCAAAGTTTTTGGACTCAGTAGCCCCGCCTTCTTGGCTAATATCGGCACTAAAGCGCCCCGGTGCGCCCTCGGTTTTTGTCACAGTGGAATTGAGATGCACCGTGATTTTGTCATTGGCGTTGACTTGCGCTATCAAATCCCTAATCGGGGTATCCTGTGGATCGGCAAAGGGTGAACGAGTGGGGATGCGTTTATAGACTTGCTTCGCAACGCCGCCCAATTCTCCTGTTTTTTCGACAATGGTGGCTAAATAGCCGGCTTTAGCCAGTTCAATGGCTGCCGTTAATCCAGTGAATCCGCCGCCAACCACGAGAACATGATTGACTCGCCCTTGCTCTCCGCTAGTGGCTGGCAAATTCATAAATTTGACTTCGGCGCACGCCATGCGTATATAGTCTTCACCCATCTCTTGCGTGGTTTCTTGCGCCTCATCGGTATCGGGGCGCACCCAAATCACGCCTTCGCGCAAATTGGCACGAGAGATGGCTACATTGTCAAAATTAAAGGCATCC
>LUTY01000680.1 GCA_001640045.1 Candidatus Thiomargarita nelsonii
GTGAGTGTCAGTCAAGCAACTCACACAATGCACCATCGTAGCTAGCCGTACAAACCCCTTATGGTATAAGACGGCTTAACTTAATGGCATTGGGGCGGTGGGGTGGGAACTCCAACACACCCGGCAAACCCAACCGCGTCACCACATATGTCTGCCGAAATTTCTCATAGTGTGATTGGGCTAGTTCAGGGTCAAGCTCTGCCAAAAAGCGCAAAATCAAGGTTTGTGACGTAGCTCGCGCTCCCTCTAACATTGCCCCATTACGGTAATCGGTGCGATGGGGTATTAAACTCGTTTCTGGATCAAGCAATACCAAAGATTGAGCCAACCATCGTTCAATAACCGCCTCAAAACGATCATCACCACTTAAATGGGTGTAACCACGCAAGGAAACAAGGGCTGGTAGCGCATCGACGGGCCAAGATTGATGGGTGTAAGAGGCTAGAAATGGAGTTGGACTGTTGCTAAATGCAGTAGAAAGTGTTTTTGTTTGCCTCGAAAAGCTTGCCCATTCATCGGCAGAGCGCTCCTCGGTTGACTGGAGCAACAAAATACCCAACAACAAATAGTTGCGCCACGCATTGTAAAACATGCCATAGGGTGGCTCAAGATTTTGAGGAAAACCGGCTCGCCCTATGTGGCTATCCACCTGTGTATATGCCCATCGCGCTTCTGCCAATGCTTGTGCTTGTGTGGTTGATTCTTGCAAGCCCACATTAACCCAGCTTAGCCCGTACAGCATGTAGCTAAAAAAGTATCCTTCAGGAAACAATTGTTGCATTTTCTCGCCCATGCCAGATTCTAATTCAGAGCGTAGGAATTGTAATTGTGCCAGCATTTCCTCTGCTGTTATCCCCCGCTCTGGCACACGATTATACAAGCGCGCATTACATGTCACCAATAGTAAACTAACCAACGTTAACAAAAATATTGCCAACCCACGTCGTATCATTTTTACCATTTTAAACCTCATCTATATTGAAACTGCCAATGATGAAAAAAAAATAGTACCCAAAAACTAACATAAATATAAGAAAGTATATCTTTTTTTCATAATTAATAGTAGCCCTGGGGCAATGCCATTAAGTTAAGCAGCCTTATATCATAAGGGGTTTGTGCTTAGCGAGCGTCGGGTGCGTCCTACGCACCATCTTGTCATGTACAATTGATCT
>LUTY01000681.1 GCA_001640045.1 Candidatus Thiomargarita nelsonii
ACTTCAACAAGTTGCTTTGTTATTACCACTTCTTGATAAGCGATTTGGGGGATATGCTGAAAGCGTTAAAAATGGCTTTTTCGCGGCTGCCGGAGAGCAGGCACCAAAAATTATTGAATATCCTGTCAATGTGGATAATATTTTGCACGTCTATCAACAGGCGGTGAAAGAAGGGGCTGATTTTGTGGTTGGTCCCTTGTCGAAAAAGACTATTGCCGTATTGGCCAATAACCAAGCTCAATTGCCAGTACCCACCTTGGCTTTAAATTACTTAGAAAAACCTGAGTTCATTGGCAATTTCTATCAATTTGGCTTATCTCCTCATGATGAGACTCAGGAGGTGGCAAAGCGTGCTTGGGCGAATGCTCAGCGTTTACCATTGGTATTAGTCCCAGATGGGGTTTGGGGAGAGGGGATATTAAAAGTCTTTCAAGCAGAATGGGAAAAACGGGGGGGGCAATCAGCCGTTCAGGCGATTATTTACGATAAGAATTTTGAGTCCAAAATCCCAGAAGAACTTAAAAAAATCAAGACGGCGGATATGGCGTTTATGGTCGCTCTTCCTAAACAGGCACCAATCATTCGCCAGTTTTTAATTTCGAGCCTTGGTGATAATTTACCCATTTATAGTATTTCTCGTGTGTATAGCGGCAATCTTCAAGAAGATGCGGCACTTGAGAATGTGATATTTGTGGATATGCCTTGGATATTGGCAGCTGATAAAAAGGCAGCACAATTGCAAGCGGTTTTGTCTGAAAAGACACATATGAATAAACGCTTGTATGCTTTGGGGCTTGATGCCTATCATTTGTTATCTCGATTGCAACAATTGAGT
This sequence comes from Candidatus Thiomargarita nelsonii, assembly GCA_001640045.1. GTDB lineage: Bacteria > Pseudomonadota > Gammaproteobacteria > Beggiatoales > Beggiatoaceae > Thiomargarita > Thiomargarita nelsonii_A. The sequence goes on from LUTY01000681.1 coordinate 836, forward strand.
AGCCATCAATGGCAAGGTCAAACGGGGTATTTGTCCGTCAATAATAGAGGTATCATCCATCGTGACCAATTACCTTGGGCACGTTTGGTCAATGGAAAACCACAGTTACTTGATTAGGCAACTTCCAAAAATAAATATACCACATAAGGGCAACCACAAGGGATTGCCCCTACAATATTTGTTTGCATGTAGGGGCAATCCCTTGTGGTTGCCCTTGGTATATTATTAATTGGGAGTTGCCTTAGATGAATTTGAAAACTGAAGATCAAACAACATTCTCTCGTGGGCAATGGGCTGAAGAGTTAGCCCATGCCTATTTATGTGAGCAAGGTTTAC
>LUTY01000682.1 GCA_001640045.1 Candidatus Thiomargarita nelsonii
AGTTGTACTCACCACAGCGACAAAAAATAGGATTTCTTTGATTGCCAGAACCGTTATTGCCACAAGATGATAAATCCTTTTGGCTTAACGATGAATCTCATGCGTTTTCAACATCAAACCTTTTTTTTTATAAAAGCGATAACGATTTCTGCCAGCCTCTCGCGCCATAGGCGTATCATCAACAATTTCAGCAATTCGTTTAAATTGTTCAAAAAACGGTGGTACTGCCTCAGTTAAATTGATTAATACGTCGAAACCTTCGTAGACTTGTTCCGTATAGCCGATTTGTATCGGGGATAACACGTCTGGGTAAATATCATGTGGTAAAAAACTTTCTTCTTTAAATATCCAGAGCATGACATCAAGTCGCTGGGCTTGTGCTATAGAATGGGTTTGGATATAAATCCGGTAGCCTTGATGCCATGCCTTATCAACCAATTGGCAACTCAAACGTGCCGAGGCTTGCCTCGATTGTGTATGCAATATATAAAAATCAACTTGGGGCTTCATAAAATTCAATTAATTTTATTGAAGAATATCATATTTATTTCAATGAAGGGGATTGGGATAGGAAATTTCCCTTTCCCCATTTCCCTCTACTTAATCTTCAAAAAGTTCGGTTAAAATATCTAGATCATCTTCATTGCTACGATCAATGAGATATTGCGTCAAAAGTGGCACCGGACGACCGGTAGCTCCTTTTTCTTTTTTATCGCTCACCCACGCTGTTCCCGCAATATCCAAATGTGCCCAGTGGTATTTTCTGGTAAAGCGCGACAAGAAGCAAGCAGCAGTGATGGCACCTGCGTCACGTCCACCAATGTTGGCGATATCTGCAAAGCGACTTTCAAGTTGATCTTGGTAATCATCCCATAATGGTAATTCCCAAGCCCGATCTCCGCTGAATTTGCCAGCATTCAGCAATTCATTGGTTAAAGGGTTGTGGTTACTCAATAAGCCGTGAGCATGTTTGCCTAAAGCGACTACACACGCACCCGTCAACGTGGCAATGTCGATGACAACATCAGGATTGTACCGCTCGGCATAAGTGAGTGCATCACATAAAATCAGCCGGCCTTCGGCATCCGTGTTAAGAATTTCAATGCTTTGTCCTGATAAGCTGGTAACAATATCACCCGGTTTTGTCGCTTTACCACTGGGTAAATTTTCT
>LUTY01000683.1 GCA_001640045.1 Candidatus Thiomargarita nelsonii
AGATCCACGTATGGTGCGAGTCCCGCTTTCATGCCTTCAATCTCTCCGGTGCTGACAAAGAGAAAATGGCTTTCTTCAAGTGCATACTCAGCCGCGATATTGCTGACAAATATATCAAGCCAGCCATCTCCATTGATGTCGGCAAAATCAACTCCCATCCCTTTAAACGAGTCTTTGCCTACCACTTTGGATGCTGGGGTGGTAATGCCCCGTTTGCCTTCCAACAGGGCAAATTTGAGTTGGCCAGGGGTGGAGCGGTTGTGTAGCAAGCGATCGGGGCCAAAGTCGTTGGCAAAATACAATTCTGGCAACATATCGCCATCCAAATCAGCCGCACCGAGTGCCAATGTCCATCCGTAATTGCTGCGCTCATCCAAGACGTCGGTGCCGTTAATTCGGCGAAAATGCACTGTTGGCGTTGCCTCTTCCCAAAGAAAGAAATAGGTGCCACCGGCATTATAGGCACGAGACATGGAGTGCTGCATTTCGTCAGGAACGGTGGCTTTAGGATTAAGAATGTGTGCGCCATCTTTAAAATAATTAGCGATGATCAAATCATTGTGCCCATCACCGTCTATATCGGCAATGGTTGCCGCGTTGGTAAACCAGCGTTCGGTAGGCTTGACGATTTCCACTGGATGATAGTTTTGCTCGTCGGTACGCAGGAAGGCAATGGGGGGACGTCCCCAGTAATATACCAATAAATCCATTTTGCCATCTTCATTCAAATCGGCGGGCAAACAGCCCATGGGTGCCATTGTCTCATCGTAGGGCAACGGATCGGCGGTTAGCGTTGAAGGCGGATAACGTGTGCCAGTGCCGGGTACTGGCGCGACGATCACTTGATTGGTGCGTACTTCAATATAGCAAAGATCATTGGACAAACCATCGCCATCAAGATCATTGAGTGCCACGCTCGCGCCTACGGATGAAATCCAACCTGAGATATGTTCTAAGTTAGGATTAACCGCCCGCACGATAGCTTTTTCTGGTCCTGGGACTTCGGGCAGGGGTAATTGCGAAAAGTTAAATCGTTGCACCAGTTGTTGCCGCTCCGTTTGTGACAGCGTCGGGAGCTGGGCAAAGTTATATAAGATAAAGATGAGCAAAATGGCAGTCAAACGGGCTGCGTTTTGTTTTATGAATGAACTCATTTGTAAATCTCCTTGT
>LUTY01000684.1 GCA_001640045.1 Candidatus Thiomargarita nelsonii
CCACTGGCGATATTCCCGATATAAAGACGCGATCCAAACCACGCCCGGCACTTGCTGATTTGACGGTTTTGAAAACCGTTTTTAATAAACCTTCACCAGATAACAGGGTGTCATAACGACTCTTGCTCAATTCTTGGCTGCCCATCATCATTTCATTGGCGAAGTTGTCGTATTCATCTATCAACAAATACAGGCGATACGGTGTTTGTCGCACGACTCTCAAGAGCGAGAGGAAAGAATCAATCGCATCAACCGGTTCAATCCGAATCTCGGAGGGTAGGAGTGCTTGATAATAGTCCGCAAAATCTTGAATACAACTATTCACATACCGATGCAAGGTTTGCTCAATTTGGTGAGCATCATCCTGTGGACTCACTGCCGAAAAATCCCAAGTCATCACCAAATATTGATTATGCTTAGGTGTCGGATTTTGCCCTATCGCTAAATGTCCAAACAGCCGCTCAAATTCATCCGCTTTTGCCACATCGTAATAATTTTCTAGCATGGACAGTAATAGGGTTTTTCCAAAACGACGCGGGCGTAGGAAAAGTAATTGTTTTCCCGCCTTTTCAATTAAGCGAATGTGATTTGTGCGATCCACGTAAAAATAGTCTTCAGTGATAAGCGTATAAAAATCACAAACACTATAAGGAAATTCAAGCATGTTTTTCTCCTGTTAATTTGTCCAAGATAAATCTTGGACTCCGAGTCTCTAATCTTATTTTTTCCGTAGTATCGATCACGTTATAATAGAAGTCAATAAGCCTATTGTTGAAATTTAACCATGTTAAAAAATTTACCTACCCAATCAAAGCGTTACACTTGGCAAGAGATTATCGACATTGCCTTGCGCCACAAGCGAGAAATCGTCTTAGCGCATATTATCGCTATTGTTGCAACCTTATTAAGTGTCCCAATCCCATTGCTCATGCCCTTATTGGTTGATGAAGTTTTACTCAATCAACCGGCAACTCTGGTGAATACTATCAATTCTATTTTTCCCCTCAATTGGCAAGGCTCCATTTTAACCATTACAGTCATCACATTGTTAAGCCTATTTTTGCGCTTAAAAGCATTGGCTTTAGGCGTTTGGCAAATGCGTCAATTTACCATTATTGGTAAAGATGTGGTGTATCGTATTCGGAAGGAATTGATTAGCCGCCTTCAG
>LUTY01000696.1 GCA_001640045.1 Candidatus Thiomargarita nelsonii
GCCTATTCAACGGACCCTTTTCAATTTGCTATCCAACACTTTCTTGACCAAATCGAGCATTTGTTTACTCTCTAAGCCAATTTTTTCAATATCGGCTAGATATCGTCAAAAAATCAACCGCTTCAAAAATTCTCTACAGCCAATCTGGCCGTTCCTAGGAATGCGTGTAGCAAACCCTCTCTTTGACGGTCAACGCACATTTCTACATACAAAAGTGGGTATTGAGTAAATACTCATGTGCTTGCTACGAAAATTACTTCCGCGAGTCACAAAGATTGTTTGCTATCGTATTCAGCTCGCAGTTGGGCAAGGCGACAAAAAAATTCTACCGAAGAATAGGGGTTGCCCTTTTCCAACATAGAAAGTGCAGGACAGATATCGCAATAGGTTAGTCGCTCGCACTTGTCGCATTTATAGTGCCACGGCGAAGCCTGCTCCCGCAATCCCTGCATAAGCTGCCACGCTTGGGCAACCCCCTTGTTTCTCACGCTAAAGCAGGGAAACCGAAGCATGGAGCAAAGTACCATGTTGCTGTAAGGATCAATGCGAAAGGAGAGGCGACCAGCATTGCAGTGGAATAGCTTACCCCGCTGCTTGAAGGTTAACCTCCGCACGGAACTCGTTGTTTGGAGTTCCAGCGCGAACGCCTCATCAGGAGAAACTCGCAGACGGCAAGGCTCTGTTGCCCCATCCAAGCATGGGTATATTGTTGGCTCACAACTGTATTCAGCCCCGATTTCGTGAGCGAACTGCTGGATGGCTTGAATCTCGTGCATGTTTGTCTTCATAATAGGGCATCTGAGAAAGAGCCGAATGCCTCTGTCGCGCAGGATTTTGATACCATCCATGCAGCGAGAAAAGGAACCTCGCACCCTCGTTGTCTTTTCATAGGTATTCTCCGTCACACCATAGCACGATACTTCCAGCACGAATAGAGACCATTGACTCAGACGGTCGGCAAGTTCTGGAGTCACTAATGTGGCGTTCGTTGATACCATCAGCACTAGGCCTCGCCTCTTAGCATAAGAGAATATCTCATAGAAGTCTGGCCGAAACAAAGGCTCGCCTCCGCTAAGGCTAAGCCATATACATCCTTCGTCTACAACCTGATCGATAACCTCACATATTTCCTCCAGACTCATTTCCTTGATTTTTGTAGGTACCCGACGATAATCACCCGGCAGGTAGCAGTGGGCACAGGCAAGATTGCAGCGCCAAGTAATCTCGATAGCGACATTAAGCGGTATCCTCGCGTGAGATACCTTATCAACAAATTGTTGAGTGTTTGTCATACTTACGACCTCTTGATAGCACTCATCTCCTCCAATTGTTTGATAGTTGCCAAAACGTCCTTACTCGCCTCGTTCAGATCGACATCGTACTCGCCACTCACTAGCGAACCAAGTTCGGCTAGCGAGCGTTTCCCATCAACGTGTTCCCAAATGAATGCTGCTGTTTCATTCAGAAGAATTGCCTCGTCAGCATCGACTACATCCATTCTAACTGGAACAAGCAAAGCTTCATCACCAATGCACCTGTACACGAAGTCAGGATTCCTAACAAAAACATTCTTCAGCTCTTCCATGTCTTCATCTCTTTTTCTTTAGCACTTCTTTTACTTCCACGGTTCGGTTATTTTTATCCATATAACAACAATGATTTAAACATTTTGTCCCCTTTTTTTGAAGGTAATCGAACTTTCCCTCCTGCGCTGCCTGCTGTCTGGCCAATTCAATGCTTTTCTCTGAAATGTCAAAGGCGTAAAACTTGGCCTCTGGAAAAGCCTTGGCAACCTCCAATATTGGCTTCCAAATTTAATAACGCTTTTTGGGCACGAAAACGCTCAGTCCGCTCACCCCACACGAGCCCGGTATGCTGCGCATCGCATCAACGAGCGGGTATTAATACAGACTGTTTTTGCCCAGCGCGTTTTTTTAGATACTAACTATAATATAGTAATAGTAATAGATTTCTCTATCCAAAAAGCAATGCTATTTTTTTTCAGCTCAAAAACCGTGTTGTATACTAATATAAACATATGGTGTAACATGATATAAAATTTTCACGACCGACGGGGTTGCCAAAACCATCAGCCTGCTACACGGGCACATTCTACTACGCAGAAAAAAGCTTTTGGGGCTTGGTTGCGGCTACCAACTTTAGCCGTGACAGTTTGCACTCATGTGATTTTACCAGTTTAAAAACGGTTGATTTCTTTAAAATTACCAACGAAGTATTAATTATGAAAGAGGTTATACTTATTAGTTGTTTTTTTATAGAAATTCCAGATAATGATACCCATCTTTGCCTGCGGCTCAGTGAGCCTAAAGGTTTGTGTCATTATGGGTGATAAAATCATTCCAAACAACTAACGAAGTATTACGATTTTGGTTATACTCATTAGTAATTTTTTATAGATAATCCCGAGAATGATGATACCCACATTTGCCAGCGGCTCAGTGAGCCTAAAGGTTGGTGCCATTATGGGTGATAAAATCACTCCAAACAACTAACGAAGTATTACGATTTTGGTTATACTCATTAGTAATTTTTTATAGATAATCCCGAGAATGATGATACCCACCTTTGCCCAATGCTCAGTGAACCTAAAAAATTGCACCAATTTAGGTAAGAAAATCACTCAAAACAACTAACAAAGTATTATGAATTTGGTTATATCAGTTAATCTATTTTCTATAGAGAATCCATGACAATGATGAAGCATACTAAAGAGCTATTTACCGAAGCCGAAATTTCTTGGGATTTAGAACGCCTGTACACCGACTTGGGCAAAGCCAAAGGAAAATTTCTCACTTCAAAAGAAAAATTATACCTGCGCGGCTTGTTGTGCGGTTATGGTCCCGCTGAAATGGCGAAAAAGTGCCACAAAAGTGCTGGAGGACTTAAAGTCAATTTGAGTAAAACCTTGTATCAATATGTTAAGGTTCTCGTCAACAAGGAAAATGAAAAGATAGAAAACTGGACAAATATCCGCGAATGGCTTGAGGAACTCGGCTATAACAAGCCATCAACTAGCCTATTTAAACCATCGAATCAGTTTTTATCAATATATGCCCCCAACGCTGAAAATATAAGTGTTGAAAATCAGAGAATAGATATAAGTTTTGGAAATGATATACAAACAATGGAAAATCAGAAAATAGATATAAGTTTTGGAAATGATGTACAAACAATGGATATTAATATCCGATTAGTCATCCCATCTTCTTCTGATTCCTCTGATGAAGACTAGACGAGCCATTTGTGGTAGCTATGACCGATTTATACTTATTAACATGTTTTTCTAGAGAATACCGATAATGATGATACCCACCTTTGCCCAATGCTCAGTGAACCTAAAGAATTGCACCATTTTAGGTAATAAAATCACTCAAAACAACTAACAAAGTGAAAATAGGGACAGACCACATTTTATTGTGTGCGCCAGATCATCTCGATGATGAAAAACCCCATTCGCCACGATCACGTAAAATGACATTCCTACATAATAATCCATAATGAATCCATAATGTTGCGGTGGTCAAACGCAATATTTTCGACCCCATCCGGCGC
>LUTY01000686.1 GCA_001640045.1 Candidatus Thiomargarita nelsonii
ATGATTGCTGGACATGCACACCCAAAAGTGGTTAAAGCGGTGCAAGAGGCAGCCGCAAACGGACTCAGTTTTGGTGCGCCGACTTTAATTGAAACGCGCATTGCAGAAAAAATCTGCGAATTGGTACCCTCTATCGAATTAGTACGCATGGTAAACTCTGGTACAGAAGCCACAATGAGCGCGATACGATTGGCACGGGGTTATACTGGGCGTGAAAAAATCCTCAAATTCACAGGTTGCTATCATGGGCATGTCGATTCATTATTAGTTAAAGCCGGCTCAGGGGTTCTCACCTTAGGCTTACCTAATAGCCCTGGCGTACCCGCCGCCTTGGCTGAAAAAACTTTAACTATAAATTACAATGACATAGATAAAGTTCATCAAGTGTTTGCAGAAATGGGGTCAGAAATTGCTGCTATCATTGTTGAGCCCGTGGCTGGTAATATGAATTGTGTACCACCCCTGCCTGGTTTTTTAGAAGGCTTGCGCGAGGTATGTGATAAATATGGTAGTGTATTAATTTTTGATGAAGTGATGACCGGTTTTCGAGTGGCATTGGGAGGGGCTCAAAGTTATTACAATGTCAAACCTGATCTGACAACACTGGGCAAAGTCATCGGTGGTGGTATGCCAGTTGGCGCATTTGGCGGTAAGCGCGACATTATGCAACAGATTGCGCCATTAGGTGCCGTTTATCAGGCAGGGACTTTGTCAGGTAATCCCGTTGCTATGGCAGCCGGGCTGGCGACGTTGGAGATCATTTCTGAGCCTCACTTTTATGAGGATTTGAGTGCTAAAACTGAGAAATTTGTGACAGAACTGTTAGCGCGGGCTAAAGTGGCTGATATTGCTATGAGGGGCGTATCTGTCGGTGGCATGTTTGGTCTCTTTTTCACCACGGCTGATTCTGTGAATAATTTTGATCAAGTCAGTGGCTGTGATGTGGCGCGTTTTAAAAAATTCTTTCATGGTATGTTAGAAAAGGGCATTTATTTGGCACCGTCTGCTTTTGAAGCCGGCTTTGTGTCGTCGGCTCACCGCCAAGAGGATATTGAGGCGACTTTGAATGCTGCCGAGGCGGTTTTTGGGAATTTGTAAAGCTGCACTCCAGTTCATCTCATTTTTCTCTTAGCGAAGTGCTCGTCGTTAGAAAAGTCTAGTACAACGG
>LUTY01000687.1 GCA_001640045.1 Candidatus Thiomargarita nelsonii
AGCCCCAAAAAGTGTGAGCATATACCCAATTTGAGAATGACCTGAATTCGTTGTGCAAACTATCAATGGTTTCAAAGTGTTTCAGCCATTCGTCGCGCCGCTGAGGGGGGAGACGGGATAACGGTAATTTTCGATACCAATGAGCAAGGCGTGTTTGCCAACCGTTTTGATTTGCGGTTGCAACGTTGCCTTTAACGCCGCCACCTTGTCTAAACCCGCCTGATACCGCTTAACTTTTTTTGGCTGCCCCCTATCCAAGGCTTTGTTTATCAAAGACTCATAAGTTGCCTCAATTTTTTCTAAGCCCTCTAATGCTTGAGCATTAGTGGGGTCTTTTTTCAAGACATCACCATAACACGCCAAAGCGTTACCGCTTCTGCCCGTCGTCAAGCGATAGGCTTTCAAATGTGCTTTGCAAGTTAGCAATGAGAGATCAGAGTTAGGCACTGAGCCGCCTTGCAACTTAGCCTTTAACGCCGCCACTTGGTGTAAACCCGCCTGATACTGCTTAACTTTTTTTGGCTGCCCCCTATCCAAGGCTTTGTTTATCAAAGACTCATAAGCGGCCTCAATTTTTTCTAGGCCGGCTAATGCCTGAGCATGAGTGGGGTCTTTTTTCAACACCTCACCATAACACGCCAAAGCGTTACCGCTTCTGCCCGTCGTCAAGCGATAGGCTTTCAAATGCGCTTCGCAAGTTTGCAATAAAGGGGAGGAGTTAGGGGCTGGTAAACTAGCTTTGAACGCTACCACCTTGTCTAAACCCACCTGATAGCGCTTAGCTTTTTCTCGCTGCCCTTTATTTAAGGCTTTGTTTATCCAAAATTTATAGCGTGCCTCAATGTTTTCTAGGCCCTTCAAAGCATCGGCATTAGTGGGATCTTTTTTCAAGACCTTTTTGTAACACACTAAGGCGGTACCGCCTTTGCCCGTCGTCAAGCGATTGGCATCAAAATGTTTTTTGCACATACGTAGTTGTTTGGCAACCTTGGAATTGGACGGCTGCCAGTGCCCAGCATGGACAAGTGTGAACCCGCTGATTAAAAAAACTAAACAGGAGATGAGATATCAGACGATACTTACGAGTTTGTGCATGACGAGGTGCAACAAGCCGCATATGCGTTAATTGCCAAAAAAGACCGACCACGGATGCA
>LUTY01000688.1 GCA_001640045.1 Candidatus Thiomargarita nelsonii
CCAAATGGGGAATGGGTGTTTGGAGAATCCAATGGGGGCTCAGCTTAGGCATGTTTCCCATTCTATTATTTATCTTTGGCTATGTGCCATTGAGCCGGGGCAAATTACTCCGATGGATTTTGATTTCGGTGCCGTGGCGGAACCGGTGGAGGGTAGTGTGGATTTTGACACTGCTAAAATGCAAATGTTAGCAAAAGAACACCGACATCAATCAAAATAACTCATTGAAAATGAAACATTTATGGCTAACTGCTTTACTAGATATTTCTGAATCTCTGCGGGCACGGTGGTTTTTGCTTTATACTACCGTGTTTGGGGGCATTATTGTACTCTTATTTGTTTTCGGGTTAACGGAATCCCGCATTATGGGGTTTACTGGTTTAACTCGTTTATTGCTGACCTATATTCAATTGTGTATGGCTATTTTGCCCGTTTTTGTTTTAATAAGTACGGTGCGTTCGGTTGCCGGTGACAGAGAAGCGGGGGTATTTGAATATCTACTTTCTCTACCAGTATCACTGTCTGCTTGGTATTGGGGAAAAATGCTGGGACGTTTTTTAGTCATTTTCCTACCCGTTTTTCTAGCGATGGTAGCCGCAGTGGTTTGGGCATTATGGCGTAAAGTTGCCGTACCTTGGGACTTATTTGCCCTATATACCGGCTTACTGATTGCCCTGGCATGGTGTTTTCTTGGTATGGGGATGCTGATTTCCAGTATTGCCCGTTCCGTCGATATAGCACAGGGCACTGCCTTTTTTATCTGGCTATTTTTGTTACTATTTCTTGATTTAATTCTGCTAGGACTGATGGTACGTGAACAATTTGCGCCAGAACCATTGATATTAATTGCCTTAGCAAATCCTATCCAAACTTTTCGTACTGGCGCCATGCTATTATTTGATCCCCAATTAGTTCTTTTGGGGCCAACAGCTTATGTTATTTTAGATATTTTTGGTCAAACGGGCTATTTGATTTGGTCTTTTAGCTATCCCTTAGTGCTTGGCACTGTCTGCGCTGTCACCGGCTATGTACTGTTTCGTCGGGGTGATTTTCTTTAACTATTTAATTGGCACCGCACCCAACTTATAAGCCAAATAGAATGCTGGTGGTATAGTGATAGGATTGGTTACCCATACCAAGCTGACTGATAAAGGTAAATTGACGC
>LUTY01000689.1 GCA_001640045.1 Candidatus Thiomargarita nelsonii
TGGGTTATGCAGACCACTTTGTGCGTCTGTGGGATTATTATCTGTGTTATTGCGAAGGTGGTTTTATGGAGCGGGCACTCGGAACCGTGCAAATGCTATTAACCAAACCACTGTGCCGACGTGAACCCGTCATATCAAATATGAGACTAGATAATTTACAGGAGCAAGCGGCATGAAAATGTTAATACAGAAAGGTGTCGGTCTTATCACCAGTTTGATACTGTTATCCGGTTTTGCACGGGCTGATGATTGCCTCGATGGCTCTGGTTGTTTTATTCGTTATGAATCTGCTCGGAGTGGCTAAAAAAGCAGCCTATATCTTAGTGGGCATTGTGCTTTGGGTAAGCGTCTTAAAATCTGGTGTTCATGCTACCTTGGCAGGTGTTGCGCTCGCTTTTATGATCCCTTTAAATTCTGTAGGAGCGGATGGAAAATCATTTTCACTCAGCAAAGAAATGGAACATGACTTACATTATTGGGTTGTCTTTATGATTTTACCGCTTTTTGCCTTTGTAAATGCAGGTGTTGATTTAAGAGGTATCTCAATCGAAGAAATGTTTACCCCTGTCCCAATGGGTATTATGCTTGGCTTATTTATCGGCAAACAAATTGGCGTATTTGGATTTAGCTGGTTAGCAATAAAAGCAGGAATTGCCAAATTGCCAGATGGCGGCAATTGGAGGCAACTATACGGCGTATCGATTCTTACAGGTATCGGTTTTGCCATGAGTTTATTTATCGGTTCATTGGCTTACAATGATACCCCGATTTATCATTATGCCGATAAATTAGCTATTTTATTAGGTTCATTATTATCGGGTATTGTTGGGTATTTGATTCTGAAAACAGGTAGCAACAAATAACAAGCTACATTGGCTCAATATATTTTTTATATAAAACAGAGGCTACATTGGAATCTATTCTTTCATCAATTGACTACAAAGACCCAATTTGGATCGCAATTGCCTTTCTATTTGGAGCGCTAAGCCGTGGTATCGGGTTGCCGCCACTTGTCGGGTTTCTCATTGCAGGGTTTGTGCTGAATTTCTTTGGTTTTACCAACGGACATTTTCTAAATGAGATGGCTGATCTGGGTATTGCACTTTTACTTTTTACGATTGGTTTAAAACTAAAAATCAAAGATTTACTTCAGGTTGAAATATGG
>LUTY01000690.1 GCA_001640045.1 Candidatus Thiomargarita nelsonii
GCTTACTGTTTAACAGAAATTGGTAATATGCTTGAGGCTCAAACATTATTAGATAAACAAAATCAGGCGGTTGATGACTTGTTAAGTTTGTTGCCTTTTTTAAGTGATGATTTAGCGGGGGGATTGTGGCGACATCATTTAGGGCGTTTAGCTTATTATCGGGGAGATTTTGGCGATGCTTTGCAACAATATTGCATGGAATGGAAATTACATAAAGAGGAATCGGCGTTAAAAGCGCGTTTACAACGTAGTATTGCCAGCGTTTTGTCTGATATAGGACATTTGGATATGGCGCAACATTTAGCCGAACAGGCTTTAGAAAAGCAACAACGTAATAGTGATCCCGAGGAATATAAAACTTTAGGTCGTTTGGGAGAAATCTATGCGCGACAGGGGGATTATGCTCAAGCGATTGAATATTTTTCTCAGTCGTGGGAGATTCAATCTTCTCGCACTAGAGAGGGACAAACAGCGATTTATCTTGGACACGCGCATTTATTAGAGGGAGACTTAAGTCAAGCTGAGGCGTATTATGGGCAAGCTGAAAAGGCGGATAAGAAACAAAATAAAGGTTTTAATCCTTATTTGGTGATGGGACGAATTGCGCTTGCCCAACGCCAAGGTGATGCTGTGCAAGTGAAAAATCTTTGGGAAACTCATCAGAATAAATTAGATAAGTTAAGAGGCGATAAGGTGCTACCGGCGGCGGTGATAGCGACTGCGGTGTATTTAAGCGATGCGGATCAAGTGGAATTAATCGATCAGTATATTGAGAAATTGATTGCAGAAAATTATTTGATTGAGGTCATTTTTCCGCTTCAGCTCCGTCATCCTAATGCGGCGCAATTAGAAAGGGTTATTAAGGGCTTAAAGCAGTGGCAACAAGGGATTGATGCTTTAGAGCAAGTGACTGAAAAATCCAGTCAGGCTAGCAGCGCACTGACGCCGGCTTTATTGCTTAAGGCACTTGCTACCGTTGAACAGACGAGTAATTGGGGGGCTTTAGAAGGTTTTTTGCCGCGTATTTATCCGATGAATTTGGTTTTAGTTTAGGCGTCCTCCTTCGGACTCAATGCCATATCGTGCCGACAAACCTACGAGGTTGCCAAAACCGGCTCCGGTTAATTTTTCGTTTAATTTACAACGACCTAAAAAACTGCCCGC
>LUTY01000691.1 GCA_001640045.1 Candidatus Thiomargarita nelsonii
AAGTACAACTTTAATCGGAGGTTAAAATGAGATTTATCAGGTAGGGTGGGCAACATGGATTCAAGGAGCTTACCATGAAGCGAGATGTCATTTATTACATATTTGTGCTGTTACTAACTTCGGTCTATTTTACTGACGTAGATGCTTCTGAAAAAACACCGATGGCCATTGGTGAATTTCAGGGCGGTATTCAACAAAAAGTTGTTCTAACAGTCGTATTAATTGATTTTGCTACAAATCACAGCGGAAAATATCAGATAATCACTGCTGACAGTTTTATCAAAAGCGTGATTTCACGGTATCAGACTGAATTTGCAGCGGGAAATATTCCAAAAATGACTGCTCAGGATTTAGAGAATATAAGCGCAGAGTTGATTCTTATTCCCAAAGCTGATCTGTTTGGGGATACCTATGTCTTGACAGCCGAAATTTTGGAATTGAGGACTTTTGCAGTAAAAGGACGCTATATTGTTGAGAAAAATGGAGGCCCTGAAATATTACTAGGTTTAGTCAAGGAACTGTGGCTTAAAATAGAGCCTTCAGAAACCAGTATTATTATTCCTCCTCCTTATCGTTATAGAGGTATTGAAGAAGTTCCTCTTGACTAAATACAGTAATTTTTATTGACTTGTTTTTAATATGTGAGGTATAAAATGAAATATAGGACTTTATTCTTTGTTTTCATAGCACTTTTTCCATACAGTAGCTATGCTGAACAAGAAAACTTAGTTGAATTACTCTCGGGTAATGGATGTAACACTTATCAAAGTGGTTATCGTCCAGAACAATGTTCAGATTCGTCATCTTATACGATACTTTCTGAAGCAGATATTGCGATTTATTTCAGTATCTCATACACCAATCAGCGAGATTATCGTCAAAAATGGGAATATTTTCGTATTTCCCCAGGTTGTAAATGGAGGTTCTACTGTGGCGAACATTCAGCACATGTCTCGTATGACCAGTATTATTACACGCCCGGGGTTCAAAATAAGACAAGAATGATTGCGCCGGGAAAAGAATACAAATTTGTGTTCAATGCAAAGGGAGGAGAGCTTGACTTGGTAGAAAATCCCAAATAATGCTACCTTCTTTTTATTCCATGTTATGTGCAAAAGTTGTACATAGCATGGGGTTTCAGTTTTTTTTAAATGTATGAGGTGA
>LUTY01000692.1 GCA_001640045.1 Candidatus Thiomargarita nelsonii
GAGCGTGGGAACGAGAAAAAAAAATCCGTTTATTCCCCTAATCCGTTGTACTAAATGGATTTATGTTTGAATCATTTCCAGCGCTGTTTGCACAGCATAAAATAAACTCTCACTCGAAGCCTGTCCCGTCCCTGCTAATTCTAACGCTGTACCATGATCGACCGAAGTCCGTATGATAGGCAAGCCCAAAGTAACATTCACTGCCTTTCCAAAAGCCTGCTGCTTGAGTACAGGTAAACCCTGATCATGGTACATCGTTAATATCACATCGGACAATGAGCCGGCTCTAAAAGCCGTATCGGCAGAGACAGGTCCAATTAAGTGCATACCTTCAGCACGGAGCTTGTTAAGCGTGGGAATCATGGTCAAGATTTCTTCTTGGCCTAAATGTCCCCCTTCGCCTGCGTGAGGATTTAAACCACAAACTGAAATACGTGGCACTTTTAAACCAAATTTATTTTGTAAATCCAAGTGTAAAGTGCGTATGACCGTTTCTAAACGCTTTGGCGTTATCGCAGCACTCACTTGTGACAGTGGCAAATGTGTTGTGACCAAAGCAACGCGCAAGCTCGAACTTGCCAACATCATAACGACTTGTTTTGCGCCCGTTTGCGCCGCTAAAAATTCCGTATGTCCACTAAAAGGGATACCAGCATCATTGATAACTCCTTTGTGTACAGGTGCAGTGACTAAGGCATCAAAACGTTTTTCTATACAAGCTTGACAGGCTTGCCGCAGCGTTTTTAATACATAGCCTGCATTGGCAGGGTTTAATACGCCACACTTCACGGGCTGTGACAATGGAATAGGTATCACATCCAAATGACCGGGTTGATGTAATTTCCCATGCTCTGCCTTATGCAATTGAATAGATAAGCCCAACTGTGCCGCCCTTTGGGTTAATAATTCAGGATCAGCAAAAGCGACAAGATGGGCTGGTATGGCTTGTTGTGCTAACTGCAAAAGAATATCCGGTCCAATCCCCGCCGGCTCACCGGGGGTGATTGCAAGATGTGGTATGTGTTCGTTTTTCATAAGGCTTTCATTAAATCACGCGATTTACACACGACGCGGAGCGTCGAGGCAGGCATTCCCACGCAGAGCGTGGGAACGAGAAAATCACCAGGGTTCTCGTTCCCACGCTCTGCGTCACTGCCATTAA
>LUTY01000693.1 GCA_001640045.1 Candidatus Thiomargarita nelsonii
GTATTTGGATCGTAGCCATAGTTAATTTGCCGCATGAGTTCCATTGCTTGTAAACGTTCAGAAGGTTTTTTGGAAAGCCAGTATTCTTTTTCGTCAGGTGCGTCAAAGAGTGACGCTACCGAAAAATGGGTTTTATCCATTTTTGGCATGGAATTTGGTTTGTTTGTCAAAATAGGCACTCCTTCATTTTGAACTGTGGATTAAAATGATGCATTTTATCATAAGAATTTTCAGCCATTTTTGGTATATTAATTTTTTGGAGTTGCCTTAGCACGGGCTACAAGCGTTTTTGTCATTTCACGGGTTACAAGCGCTTTTGTCATTTCACGGGCTACAAGCGCTTTTGTCATTTCACGGGCTACAAGCGCTTTTGTCATTTCGACCAGCGGGAGAAATCTATAGCCGCTCTCAGATTTGATAAACACGTAACGAAGTATCTCCCGCTGGTCGCACCTCGGGTAACGCTAGTAAATGACAGTTTCGTTTAGTTTGTGGCCTAGTTAAGTATAGCTAAAATCTACACTGGTCTTGCAAATTCCTCCGGCTAAAAGATTAATCGGGTGGATACTCAGCTTAAGGAACATGTATGATTCTTTCCGGCACGATATGGCATTGACCATCTCCCTGGCACCTAAAATCTACACTGACATCAAAAATTGCTGGGATGTGGGCTCTCAAAGGTTTCAAGCAATGATATAAAAACCAATGGGTTAAAAACCATTGTTTTTGTGTTTTTTTGTTGATAAATATTCAATTTTGTGTCATTTTTTTTTAAAAGAAACACTGTGAGTGGGCCAAATTATACGGATGGCGTTTAGTTAAGTGATAACTGATAACTTACATGAGCCGCCACTCGTGACAAACTGATAGGTGATAAGCTGTTTACCCCTCAAAAACGAATTGAGGCTTTGGAAAAAATAAGAACAGAATAGAGTTGTTGCAAATTAAGCCATGAAATAAATTTCAGGACTCTTAGGGCTCAAGTACCCTAAAGGGCACTAAAACAATTATTTTAAATAAATTAATTATTTATAATTTAATCAACTCAAGGGAACATTGATTTGCTCATCGCTACGACTGCCATAAGGAATAAAGCCGTTTTAGTTACGAGTGATCTGATGCTCGCTGTTATTAAAGAGTTTTATAGCAATTTTCGCTCTT
>LUTY01000694.1 GCA_001640045.1 Candidatus Thiomargarita nelsonii
AGGCGATATCAAATGCAGGAGCTATATTATCATCCGGCTCATCGCTCGAAACAGGCGCGTTATCCGCCTCAATAAAGCTAGCTTTCAACGCTTTCAATTCGTCTTGCTGGGAATACAATTGGGCTCGAAATGAAAGCACTTTCGCCTCAGCCTCTTTGACTTTAGCCCGTGCATACAGTTGCCCAACCTTATCCTCGCTAGGCACCTCATTGAGATGGATTTTAGCATTGAGTAAATCTATTCGAGCTTTTTCAAGCTCACCTTTAGCAACTTCAATCTGAGTTTTTTTGTTAGCAAGACGAGCACGCTGTTCAATTTTGGCTAATGCCTGTTGACGTTTGGCTAATTGTTGTTGTAATTGGGCTTGCTTTTTGGACGCAACTTGGGTAGTATTGCTCATCGCAATCTCCATTCTGTAGTTAGGTGATTGTCGCAGTGGTTATCGGGGTGCCTCCAAGCTACAACCGATAGTCACTGTCTCTTTTGTGTCAACATTTTTTTGCATATCAACAAAAAAAAACATCACGTTGACGGATGCATATTCTGCCAGCTTAAAAAATGAATGTCAAACACTTTTTAGTTACATTTTTATTTTTTCTTGTATTTCAATAAGTCAGGTAAATAAACTAAAACGGTAGCGTTTTTTTTAGATGCGATTGAACCCTGCTTTAACAATCTATAAATATGGACAGCAGAATATCCAGACACATTGCAAGCCTCAGTAATTGGTACATACATACCATCCGCTTTCGTAGGGGGGCGACCAACTTTATGCCGGCCACCTTGCCGTTGTTTCTCTAATCTATTTTTAATATGCACAGATAAACTATTACCATCAACCCACGACTTGGCACTCCGTCCCCGCATCGCAGACCGATGTCCAACAATAGCCCCTTTATCAAGCAACTGATACAACCGCGCCCTGGACAACCCAAACCGCTCTGACGCCTCTCTGATGCTAAGCTTTTCCATGTTCGCCTCCTAAATGTCAAAAGTCCTTTAACATTATAGGTGCTGGCTGCGGCTAAATAAATAGCAAAAAAAGCCCCTTGGCACAAAACAAGGGGCTTTTTTTGTGGCTAGGCTACAATTCAACGCAATGTCACATTTTTTGTATGTGATAATTGTTCCACATCAATACCTCTGAGGTTTTTCTCTTGA
>LUTY01000695.1 GCA_001640045.1 Candidatus Thiomargarita nelsonii
TGCGAAGTAGGTAAAGTCGTGACCTGTGATGCCAAGTTTAACACCGGCTGGTGAAAATGACAAAGCAATCCGTTCAATCTCAATTATCCGATCACCAAACCGTGATCCAAATATAAGTATCATACCTGCCATACCAATCAAACCGTCCAACCAGCAAATGAATGCTTAATGCAAAAGCAGCCCATGCTGCCAAAATTCGCTCCTTATTAGAGGAAAACAATACCCAGCTAAGCATGAACAAACCCACGTACAATAAGGCAGCATCCACCATTTTAAGATTATGAAATAAATTGCGTAAAATGGTACTTCCATTACTCCTAACGACACCTGATTTGATAATGACAGAACTGGGAAAAAAACCAAAGTCTAATGAATAAAGGAAAAGTGAAAAGCTTGCTAGGCTTGCAGTCAAAATCAGCGCAGTCAAGGAAAACGCTCGATAATGACCTCGAAAAAGGAGATAAATCAGAGCCGGCAATCCGAGAGCAAGGTTTTCGTAACGAACAAGGGGACCACAAATAATAGCGACTAAAAGCCACCAGGGTACCGTTTTCGTTTTAAATTCAATCAGGAGACCAAAAACAAGCAGGATTGCCAAAAAAACTTGTAGAGAATGCTCCATGCCGGTAAAAACTAAACCCATTAGATTACTTGCCGGAATCAATAAAATGACAAGCAAACAAATCACTAAAGATTGTTTAGTATCCGAAGGAGAAAAGGCGAAAAGAAGAATTTGACTCAATAAAAACAGCGTTGCAGTCGCTGCCAAAAAATTGATGATAAGGGGCATATAATCACCAATTGATAGCAAGGTAAACGGCGCGAGCAGAAAAGGCCAAATAATGCTCGACGAAGAGGCCGAAAATTCATTGAGGTTTACCCCATAATGCCCCTTGACAATATTTTCAGCGACGGCTAAATGGATATAAGCATCGTCAAATGTGTAAACCAGCTTACCGTTATTAAGGAAATAAATCATTAATAACTCAAGTCCGCAACCAATAGAGAAAATGATGATTGGAAGCCACAAGACTAGCCGTTTTGTTCCTAATAATAATAATATTTTTTTCATATATTTCGTTGTTTAGCTTCGCTGACTTCGTATCGGGAAATCGTACCTCATTCCCGAAACAACGAAAATGACATATCCTCGTTCCCA
>LUTY01000707.1 GCA_001640045.1 Candidatus Thiomargarita nelsonii
CCCGACATTGCTTTAGGTAAAAAATATAATATTACCAATGGAGAGCCCTTAGCTGTCAAAGAAATACTGGCTTTAGTATTTAAAGCATTAGAATTGCCCTATCATCCGCGCCGTATTCCATATCCACTGGCTTATACCGCAGCCTTTCTCATGGAAATTTGGGCACACCACCGAGAGCCAACATTAACGCGCTACAGTGTTGGCGTGCTGGGAAAAAGCCAAACCTTGGATATTTCAGCCGCACAACGCGAATTGGGTTATCAGCCACGAGTGTCTATTTTAGAGGGAATTAAGCGATATGCTCAGTGGTACAAACAAAGTTCACAACAATGAAATTAAGCTTATTAAAAATCGGTTACTGTCGCCACCCGGAAGCCATCGTCTTACGAGGCGGCAAATGGTCGCCTTGTGAATTTCCCGCTATTTGTGCGCTTATCGAACACCCAACGCGGGGTTATATGCTCTATGATACTGGCTATTCAGCGCATTTTTTTGAAGAAACTCAGCCTTTTCCTTACCGACTCTATCGCTGGATCACCCCGGTACATCTGAAAGCAAACGAAACACTTATTTACCAACTACAACAACGTGGCATAACAGCCGCAGAGATTCAAACAATTTTCATCTCCCATTTTCACGCTGATCATATTGCAGGGCTGCGAGATTTTCCCAAGGCACAATTTATATGTCTACAAGCCGGTTTTGAAGCGATAAAAACCCGCCAAGGATTTTCCGCCCTACTCAATGCTTTTGTACCAGGCTTGCTACCCTATGACTTTCAAGCGCGATTACAATTTGTAGAAACCACGCGCCCGATTTCTTTAAACACCGCCTTAGCACCGTTTAGCTATGGCTATGATATTTTTAGTGATGGCAGCTTAATTGCGGTAGAATTACCCGGTCATGCCAGCGGACAAATGGGATTAATTTTAGCCAATGAACAAGGGCAGACTCATTTTCTAATAGCCGATGCTTGTTGGCATTCACAAGCCTATCAATCAAATCGTCCGCCCCACTGGTTGGCTCATTTAATTACTGCTGATAAAAAAGCTTATCTGACTACACTGCACCAATTGCATCAGTTGTATCAAAACAATTCAGAGATTGCTATTATTCCGTCGCATTGTTTGGCGACGTTTCAAAAATTCGACGCGGAGCGTCGAGGCATGCATTCCCACGCGGAGCGTGGGAACGAGAAACGCGGAGCGTGGGAACGAGAAACCCTGGTGATTTGTTCTCGTTTTTGTTCTCGTTCCCACGCGGAGCGTGGGAATGCATGTGGCGACGCTCTGCGTCGCGTGTTGAACTAAATCAATGCAGCGTTTTCGACAGATTCTCCTTGAAACTTTCCATATCCTGGCACTGTATGGCCTGTCTGTGAAGGCGTTTCAACACATCTCGATGGTTAACCGCACGAACCTGCTCAATCAGATCAAAGGGCACGACACCAAACCGCTCGTCTAGCACCTCAACAACCATCTCCCGAGCATCATTAATTTCCCCCATCTCATAGACTTGCTTGCCCGCGAGCGTGTCCATCAAATCAAAATTTAACATGGCAATCACCTCTTCATAACTGATTTTACGAAACCGATTAAGTACGAATAAACCTAACACATTCAACGCAGACTGCTGTTGGTTGGGTGGAAAGACTTGCGTCACTTCATCCCCCCATTCTCGACCTTTCGACAACACGCTCTCTTTTTTTGTAGTTGTGGCGAGAGTGAACGGTGCCAACACAATCAGCTTTGGATCAATATCCAATAATTTTTGCACAGTGTAATCGGTCAACACAAGTTCCTGAAAACAGCCACCCACACGACAATCCTTTACGCCCTTGAACGTATTGAGCGGTAAGGCAATGGATTTGTATTTTTTGTCAGTATAGACGATACCAGCCATAACCCAGCCTTGATACTGCTCAGTCGCACAAGCTAGGAAAACTTCAGCAAGCAAACGGTGGCGAATAAACGGATCATTGTAACCTTGGAATTCCAAGAAAAATCGCCCATCCTCACACTCTAACACCGGAAAACCTTCAACGTCGGGTTTAAGCAATTTATCTTTGAGAGCTACCGCGTGAAAATGGTATTTTTCCGCTTGTGTTGAAGGGACTCCGAAGAGTTTCAGAACGCTACTACCGCTCACCTTCATTAATTGCCAAAAGGCTTCATCAGTACCAAGCCTTGTATTTTTATTTTTCTTAGTTGGTTTTTTTTTCTTTGGTGCTTTTTTTAGCATATTTTTTCCTTAGAATCGTCCAAGATAAATCTTGGACTCCGACTGTGGTAAAATTGTAATTTTACAAAATAAGCAATATATTAACAATGTCCCTAAACCAATTATCACGCTTATTATTTCACTACTTTCGCGCTCGCTATGGGCGACGCTTTTCTGATCGCCAAGCCTTAGAAAATTGGCAACACAAGCAAATTCAACATTTTATCAAAAATATTTTGCCGCATTCGCCTTTTTACCGCCCTTATTTGACGCAAGCATTTGAACAATGGCCTATTATGAATAAGTCATTGATGATGAAGCATTTTGATGAATTAAACACCGTCGGTATTACTCAAGCTGCCGCCTTTCAAATCGCCTTACAAGCGGAACAGTCGCGTGACTTTTTTCCTATGATTCAAAATATCACGGTGGGTTTATCATCAGGCACTTCTGGCAATCGCGGATTATTTCTCGTCAGCCCGGCTGAACGGATGAAATGGGCGGGCAGTATTTTGGCGAAAGCCTTGCCGGGGAGTATTTTTGAGCCACATAAAATTGCTTTTTTTCTCAGAGCCAATAGCAATTTATATACAAGCGTGCGTAGTCGCCGTATTCAATTTAAATTTCTTGACTTACTCAAGGATCTTGAAACACATATCAAGCAACTAAACGAATATCAGCCGACCATTTTGATTGCCCCAGCTCAAGTACTCCGTTTATTAGCAACCGCGCAATTAGAAAAACGCTTACAAATACAAGCACAAAAAATCATTTCAGTGGCAGAAGTATTAGAACGCTCAGATGAAAATCTAATACAAGCAGCGTTTAAACAAATCACGCATCAAGTTTATCAATGCACCGAGGGTTTTTTAGGAATCACCTGTCGCTATGGCACCGTGCATCTCAATGAAGACTTTGTCTTTTTTGAAAAGGAATGGATTGATAAAAATAGTCGCCGCTTTGTGCCTATTATTACTGACTTTTCTAGGATGACTCAACCGATTGTACGTTATCGCTTAGACGATGTGCTGCAAGAAAAAGCGCAGCCTTGCCCTTGTGGCTCCGTTTTCAAGGCATTGGCGCGTATTGAGGGACGTTGCGATGATATTTTTTATATACCATCTAAGGAAAATGGGACTTTAAAACCAGTGTTTTCTGACTTTATAAGAAGGGCGATTATGCAAGCATCGCCAGATATTTTAGAATATCAGGTAATCCAACATACGCCCCATCAACTTGAAGTTGCTGTCAGCAGCCAAGATAATTCTGATCTAGAAAACCAAATTATTGGCTCTTTTAAACAATTATTTAATGAAATGGCTTGCGTAGCGCCAGCGATTCGTTTT
>LUTY01000697.1 GCA_001640045.1 Candidatus Thiomargarita nelsonii
AATGCGTCTTCCGCGCTTGGGAAGAGATTTTTCATTGACGTACATTCTTTTAAATTTTTCCAGAATAGGCCGTTTTAATCACTAATTCGACCACTTTTTGTAATGCAACAGGTGTGGCACACTTTCGCGCTGCCGCTGACATTGCCTGTAAGCGGGCAGGATTGTTGTGCAATTCTGTCATTAAAGTCGCTAATTTTTCTACCGTTAAGTCAGTTTGTGGCAACAATATCGCGGCTCCTTTTTTCGATAAAAACTGGGCATTGCTGGTTTGATGATCATCAACTGCATAAGGATAAGGCACTAAGATACTGGCAACGCCAGCTTGTGCCAATTCTCCAACGGTTATAGCACCCGCCCGACAAATCACGACATCCGCCCAGGCATAAGCGTCCGCCATATCTTCAATAAAAGCCACTACTCGCGCCTTAAACGCTGCGCCTTCATAAGCTTTTTGCATGGCATCAATGTGTATTTTTCCCGTTTGATGCCAAACTTCAAGCGCACCTGGCACTTGCCGCAGAGCCAGTGGCACGGTATCATTTAAAGCTTTTGCTCCCAAACTACCGCCCACAATTAAGATGCGCCAGGGATCATGCACAGGCACAGGCGGCGATAATTTCATAATATTAGCACGTAGCGGATTTCCCGTATATATCGCATGGCATTTTTTTGGAAAAGTATCGGGAAAAGCTTCCATCACTTTCAAAGCCAATCGCGCTAACCAACGATTGGTCAATCCAGCAATCGCATTTTGTTCATGAATTAATAAAGGAATGCGTAAAAGCCATGCCGCAACTCCGCCTGGTCCGGTGACAAATCCGCCCATACCGACAACGGCGGCGGGGCGTAAGGCGCGTAAAACACGCACTGATTGCCAAATGGCTAATGTGATTTTAAAGGGAGCCGCTAATATACTGAGCAAACCTTTTCCACGTATGCCCTCAATGCTAATATATTTTATATCTATTTCAGCGTCGGGTACAACACGGGCTTCTAAACCCCGTCGCGTTCCTAACCAGCAGACTGCAAAGCCTTGTGTCCGTAGGGCTTCGGCGATTGCTAGGGCGGGAAATACATGCCCGCCTGTTCCCCCAGCCATTAATAGTATAGGTTGATGTGGTGATTTTGTAAAATTAACCATTTTAGTTTATTAAGTTCA
>LUTY01000698.1 GCA_001640045.1 Candidatus Thiomargarita nelsonii
ATTGAAGAAATAGGATTTCACTTTGAACTACGCGATTAAGCTCAATCCCAGCTCAATTGACTACCTGTCTGATATTCACGAACTCGCCCTTCAAAGAAATTGACTTCATGATTTAACTCATATTCGCTAATCCAAGGCATAGGATGTTCTCTAATCCCAAACAGGGGTTTGAGCCCTAAATTTTTGCAAACATTGTCACCCACAAATTGTGCAAATTTAATATAAGTCTGAACCGGCAGACCTAATATTCCTCCATCTGGCATCACGGCATGAGCATGGGCTGTTTCCAATTTCACCGCCTCATCTACCAGTGCCCGTGCGCGATCTTGCATGGCAGCATCCCATAGCCTTGGATTTTCTTGGGTAATTTGCTTAATTAACCATAAGCCATTGCTTGCATGTAAATTTTCGTCGCGCCAGATGTAGCTATATTGTTGCGCCGTGTTCCGCAATTTGCCTTTTCGCGCCAAGGCGAATATTTGTGAAAAGCCCAGCGGAAAAAACAGATATTCAAATATGTAATAGCTGATCAAATCTTCTAGCAAGGCGCGATTAGCCTCGTCTGAACCGAGAGGCGCGTCTGAGTTCACCAAATTGTTGGTAAAAGTCAGATTCCAGTTCACTTTTTTAACTAAATCCGGCAGTTCTTGATATAAGTTAAAAATTTGTCCCTGCCCTTGTTCATCTAAACCAAAGGATTCTAATACGAATAGGTAAGATTCAACATGATTACTTTCCTCTGCCATGACCCACCGAAGGTATTGCCTCATTTCATTAGCAGTAATGTGTTGAAAAATCGCATTAGCCAGATTATCTGGGACAAGATTATCACCCGCCGTGAGATAAGAGATGTTGGTCTTAAATAACCACATTTCGGCTTCTGTTAATTTACTGGTATTCCATTGCAGTTTGTCTTCACCCATTGGAATATCGTTGGGTGTCCAGAAGTTTTTACGGGCATCTAAGAAGCGTTCTCTCACGGCGGTGTATTTTACCGGAATCGGCTGCCGCAAGTCATAGCCACGTCCGCCAACTATTTTGATCTGATCGGCACTAGGACGTTTGGCACCGATGGTGATTGGATCTAGGCTGCTTGAGACGGGAACTATGATTTTTTCTTTTTTCTTCGTTGCTTTTTTGTGAGCGGGTTTAGAACGTG
>LUTY01000699.1 GCA_001640045.1 Candidatus Thiomargarita nelsonii
AGGCTCCCGGGATAATGGTCTTCACCCTCCATAAACCAGCATTATCTGTTTTCAGCTTAGCCCAATATTGAAAGTTGGGGTCCAACTCAGCTGGATTGGGGTCATCGTCATGCAAATACTTGCCTGAATGACATGCCTGCCATAGATCCACTAAGGCTCCAGCCACAGGATTGCAATTTTCATCCACCACGGTTCCTCTAATATATACCTTTTCACCCTTAGCAACTTTCAACCCATTCATTGTGGTCATATCAAAGTCTTTTTCCAATTGTTCATGTATGGGATAAAAAGGGCCCTCCGGTTGACTAGGTGTTAAAGGTACACAAGCCACCCCAAGGGCCGCCTTTAAAATATTTCGTCTATCTTTATTCATTATTTTCTCCTTATTTTTGTCTTGTCGTTTCAATGTTGAGATCAAATTTGATATTTCAATGGAATGGCATCCACCTTTTCACTCGATGTTCAAGTTAGAAATGACTAATATTCTAATACAGGAAAAACGCAAATAAATATATAATAATTTCAATATATTATATTTTTAAGGCCTAAACTCGGTGCAGGTGGTTGAGCAAAAAAAAAGCCCCAAGATTTAGATAACCTTGGGGCTTTTTTTTGAAGTTGATGCGAATATTCTAAAACGTGAGGTTTTATCCGTTGTCCCCGTTTGTTATCCGCTGTACTCCAGAGTTGTTGCAAGACGGTGCGTATCCGCGAGGAATCTCACCAAAAGGCGGTGCTCGATGTTTATAGTCATCCAGATATAGCGTTTCCCGATTGTATAAGATACGATTTGTCATTCCGAGTCCCGACGAGAGGAGGGAACTTGAGGAATCTTGACGGCCCAAGATTTCTCCTGTCGTCGAAATGACAAATGATGTATTTCAGCAAATCGGGAAATGCTATAAGTTTTAGCTCAAACCTCAGAGGTTTTTAAAACCTCTGAGGTTTAAAATTAGGACAAAACTTTTCTGGACAACTATATAAGGCTGCGGCACGATATGGCATTGAGTTGTTGACTGGGCAAGCTCACCCTCATTGATTAGAAATGCTCGGCTTTACCCGATCTCCACTAACTGGATCAATTAATGTCATTGTGAAAGTTTCATTCATTTCAGAATTGCTATCATCGTTGATAGTTATTGTGATGGATTTGTCAGT
>LUTY01000700.1 GCA_001640045.1 Candidatus Thiomargarita nelsonii
AACTCGCGCTTAGTTGCCGTCAAGGCTTCAATTTGTCCTCTCCCAGCCTTGAGCTTTGCAAAAAAGCTGGTTTAGGCGATTATCTCGGAAAGGAGTGCAAGGCGTACCTTGCACTCCTTTCCAAATCACCTAATAGAACCTAGATGAATAACCTTTTTAGGTGAATTTTGAAAAAGCCTCTTCTAAAGTTAGCGGATGCTCTGAAAATATTTTCATCAATTTTCTTCTTAATTGACTCCCACGTTTTCTTCCTTTTCCTGTTTTTGTGCAGGTATCTGCAACGGCTTGGCAAATATCGGCATGAGATTGATTGTTTTTAGTGGCAGTATCATAAACACAAAAGGCTCTTTGATTTTCTTCGTCTACAATGGCGCGAATATCGGCACATTGAGCGACAACTACACCAACTATTTGCCGCCCATGTGAAATAAAAGCTGCTGTTTGTTTGAGTTCATCTACCGAAGTATATTGCAAACGATTAACAGATAATCCTTTGTCTTTGCAATCCAAAAACGCAAATGGCTTCAATTTACCGGTTTGTTCATTAAAATGGGTGGGTGAAAAAATTAATCTGACAAGATATTCATCATCTTGTACTATCCCCGGCGAATATGAGCTAACCGAATGCTGTTCACAAGCACAATGGGGGAATTGAAGACAAAGCACTTGACATCTATTGTGTTGATTTGTGGCTAGTTGGCAATCCATTTTGCTACCTTAAGCGAGTGTTTTAAGCATTTTTAATAAATCGGCTGGTAACTGTGAGCCTAAGTCAAGCCTATCTTCACCGGCTTCATTACCTTCATTATCTTCACCATAACACCAAAAAGTGCCATCTCCTTCAAAACCAATTTCGGCATAAATCCCTTGGCTCTCCCAATAAAGCCCAACAGTGCCAGAGCCAGCAACCATCGGCTCAGGAAGCGGTATCTGTTGTGGCAAGCTTTTAACAAATTTGATAGCATCATTAATCGTTTTTTCCGTTGGCGCGACTCCGCTATAACCATCCCAATTTTCTTTTAGATTTAAGTAATCATTGAGTTGTTGAATTAATTTATCAAAACGCGCCGTTTGTTGGCATTTTTCCTGTTTGACTTGATACAATAATTTAATCACTTGCGTCTCAAGTGAGTCATTTTGACTGAAAGCCAATTCTTG
>LUTY01000701.1 GCA_001640045.1 Candidatus Thiomargarita nelsonii
GGTGGTTGCGAATTTGTTGACATAGCAGAACAATTGGCGATTGATCGTGCCAAACAATTATTCAAGGCAGACTATGCCAATGTGCAACCCCATTCAGGCTCACAAGCCAATACCGCAGTGTATATGGCCTTATTAAAGCCGGGTGACACCCTATTAGGCATGAGTTTAGCGCACGGTGGACACCTAACGCATGGTGCCAAAGTCAACTTCTCTGGCAAACTCTATCAAGCCGTGCAATATGGCCTAAAAAGCGACACGGGTGAAATCGACTATGAACAAGTCGAAAGCTTAGCACTCCAACATAAGCCGAAAATGATTATGAGCGGCTTTAGTGCCTATTCACGGATCGTTGATTGGCAACGTCTACGTGACATTGCTGATAAAGTTGGTGCCTACTTAGTTGCAGATATGGCCCATGTTGCAGGACCAATTGCTGTCGAATTATATCCTAGCCCGGTGCAAATTGCCGATGTCACCACCACGACAACTCATAAAACCTTGCGCGGGCCTCGTGGCGGTTTAATTCTCGCCAAGGCTAATCCCGACATTGAGAAAAAACTCAATTCCCTAGTTTTTCCCGGCATACAGGGTGGCCCACTGATGCATGTCATTGCCGCAAAAGCCGTTGCCTTCAAAGAAGCCTTACTGCCTGAATTCAAAACCTATCAAGCCCAAGTGCTAGAAAATGCACGAGCAATGGTCGCTGTGATGATAGAACGGGGATATAAAATTGTCTCAGGTGGAACAGATAATCACTTGTTTTTAGTCGATTTAATTGAAAAAGGCATCACAGGCAAAGCCGCCGATGCAGCATTAGGACAAGCCAATATTACAGTGAATAAAAACGCAGTCCCTAATGATCCACAATCACCCTTTATCACCAGCGGACTCCGTATTGGCACGCCCGCTATCACCACACGCGGTTTAGGGACAATAGAATCTCGTCAAGTCGCCCATTGGATTTGTGACATTGTTGACGACGTAGAAAATCTTGAACTGCAAGCCTCGGTGAAAGCAGAAGTGCTTGCCTTATGTGCCCGTTTTCCGGTTTATGCTTGATATGACTCCCCCAGAATTAAATGATCAATATTATATGGCATACGCCTTAGGCTTAGCTAAAAAAGGATTATGGACGACTGATCCAAATCCTCGCGTAG
>LUTY01000702.1 GCA_001640045.1 Candidatus Thiomargarita nelsonii
GTACAGGTATCTCTAAATGATATTGTGATGATATTCGCTTATGCCCCCATCGTGGCATTTTTGCTGGGTATCAGTGATATTATTGTGCCATGGGAAACTTTGTTGCTTTCCGTTGTGCTGTATGTGGTGATTCCACTGATCGCGGGTTATTTGACTCGCGTTTATTTATTACGACAAGGCAGTGAGGTAATACAATTAACGGAGAAGTTAAAACCTTGGACTATCATTGGTTTGCTTTTGACAGTGATATTATTGTTTGGTTTTCAAGGTGAAACGATTATTGCTCAACCCGTCGTGATTTTACTGATTGCTATCCCATTGATTATTCAAAGTCTTGGCGTATCAGCCATTGCTTATACATGGGCATACTTTTGGCGTGTGCCTATTGAAATTGCGGGTCCGGTGGCGTTAATCGGCTCATCCAATTTTTTTGAATTAGCGGTTGCGGTAGCGATTAGTTTATTTGGGCTAGAATCAGGGGCAGCATTAGCCACTGTTGTCGGAGTCTTGGTAGAAGTGCCGATCATGTTGTTTATTGTGTACCTTGTGAATGGTACGCGAAATTGGTTTACTTGGGAAAAAGCGCATGTTTGAACAACTGGCTGATTTATTGGTTTACCAATTTGGCAATTTATCACCCGATAGCCATTTAGGCGCTGCCCTGCATTTTTTTGTGATGGACACGACCAAAATTTTTGTTATGTTGGTCATTGTCATCTATATCATGGGCTTATTTCGCACTCTGCTCACGCCCGAAAAGGTGCGTGACTATGTACGAGGGCGTTCTAAAGCACTGGCTCGCACACTGGCTATCACTTTAGGCGCAGTCACTCCGTTTTGTTCTTGCTCCTCCGTGCCACTTTTTATTGGTTTTGTCGAAGCGGGCATCCCATTAGGCGTGACTTTTTCCTTTCTCATCGCTAGCCCTATGATTAATGAAGTCGCGGTGGTAATTTTAATGGGCATCATGGGTTGGAAATTAACTTTATTATATGTGATGGCAGGTTTAACGGTGGCTTATGTCGGCGGTGTTGTGATGGAACGTTTTCATCCCGAAAAATGGGTTGAAGCTTATGTTTGGAAAATTCAAATGGGACAAACGGAACAAGCTATTAATTGGTTTGCTAGTCGTCGCCATTAAGGAATCGTGCAAGGTA
>LUTY01000703.1 GCA_001640045.1 Candidatus Thiomargarita nelsonii
GAAAAATGTATTAGTCCATGGCGATGACAATTTTACCCAACTCAATCAATGGTTTGATCGCTACGCGAAACCCATCCGACGCTCACTAAATTACGGTTTAAAATTGATATTGTTAAGCTTTAAGTTACTTTCTGGCTCTCTGAAATATTTTCTTAAATAGGGGGAATAGGTTTGGATAGTCATACTCCTATCCCGTGGGTTGATCGTCAAAATTTTTAGATATCCGTCGCCGCCTTTCCCCATATTTTGATAGTCTGCCACTAGCTGGTATACTTTGTTTCCATGCCTTCCTGTGCTGATCTTAATTCCATCTCGATCTATATGGCCGTTGAATGTGAGTAGGATGTTTTTGTGTTGACTGATCAATTTATCCCATATTTGTTGCCCATTATTGAAATTTTCTGATAGATATGCCTGACAACTATATCTGTGTTTGGTACTGTGCCATGTCGTTGGGGAGCGATTCGTTTTTGGATAGAGATAGAGATGGGTTAATATAATCACCGGGTATTGGGCGTGATCTGCCACCACCCTATTCGCCCACTCTAAAACTTCATTCCTGGGGCAGAATTCCAGTGATAAAATGAGCCAAGTTATCTCTGCCGTTTTGATCAAATGATAGGCGTTGTCCATGTTGGAGGGATTGAAAAGGCCACCAAAGCTATCAAGTGCGCTGTATTTTTCCACGGGGAAATATTGATTAAATAGTGCCGTATCACGAGTTAAGTATTTCCTTCGATAGTCATGATTTCCCATATCGTGATTGCCAATGGCCATTATATAGGGTACCACCCCGTCGAGTTGACTTATCGTTTGGGCGACTATCGGCCATTGTCTCTCATCGTTCATATGGACGATATCACCCTCGTGTAAGACGGCCACGATATTCAGGCGTTCTTTATTTCTGCGGATGAATTCCACCTGTTTTTTAAAAATGTTGGGATAGAATCGAGCATAAATTTGGGTGTCGGGCAGGATCACAAAGCGGTGCAATCCATTGTCGTCTGCTCCCCGAACACTAGCAAGGAAGATCAAATTGGCAAAAAAAATATATAGCAATCGCGGCTAATTGGATACACTTTCATTGTCAGAAAGTGAACTTTTATTGATAGACTTTGTCTAAGGTGGGTTCGCCAAGCTTTGGGACGTCCAAAAA
>LUTY01000704.1 GCA_001640045.1 Candidatus Thiomargarita nelsonii
AGGAAAAATTAAGCGAGGAAAGTAAATTTTTGACATGACCTCTTTTTCTCTCAGTAAACTAGTGGATGAGAAATTGACCACATCAAAAAAATAGTGCCAAGGTAATAAAGCGACATAGGTGAATACCGGGTAAGGTACGCCCTCCGAGGGGAGTTTAGCCAACCCACCAAAAATGACGCTAAAGATGAGCATGTAGATAATGGGATTGAGCAAAACCCACAAAGGCCCTAATGCCATTTGCCGGTA
The DNA here is from genome assembly GCA_001640045.1 of Candidatus Thiomargarita nelsonii. Lineage (GTDB taxonomy): Bacteria > Pseudomonadota > Gammaproteobacteria > Beggiatoales > Beggiatoaceae > Thiomargarita > Thiomargarita nelsonii_A. The sequence continues at coordinate 247 of LUTY01000704.1, forward strand.
ACGGGCTTTAATCCCTCGTAGAGTCCAAAACCAAAGCAGCTCTCGATATTCCCATAATTCTGGTAAGGCCATTTTGCCCCAACCTTGAGGCGGCACAATTGATATAAATGGCTGATTAGTTGGTGACATTGATGTTCGATTTTTTGCCATATTAGTTTCCATTTTGCTGGTTTTTTATAAAGTATCAATATTCAAACTTTCCCAAAATCACCCGCCCGCGCCATTCATGTTTAGCAATAATGCTCTTTTCATCTTCTACATAATCATAATCTGGATTAGGCGTTCGCCAATCTCCATAGATCGCGGTCAAAAAAGTCTCATGATCAGCCGGTTTTAGCCATGTACGTCCAATAAACTCCATCGTTGCTACTTCACCATCCCAAGGCACAACGCCTATCATTTCAAGACGATTTGGAATATGTGGGGCATAAAGAAAATAGTGTAGTGTATCTTCTTGTTTGTTGACTTCAAAAAATTCAAATTTCCGATGATCTTTGACAAAGACATATTCTGTTATTTTTCCCTCATTATTGACAAATCGCCACTCCAGTTTGAAGCCTGCTTGGATGAGACTCTCAATGGCTCCCATAAACTTATTTCTATCTTCACTAAAATAAAAAAAATCAGCATCAGTATCCCAAGGCAAAATGCGTCCTTCACGCGCCCAGCCTAGAAGCACACCTCCCCAAAGCCAGTAATTACCAGAAAGTTCTGTTGTCGCTAAAACATCGTTCAAAAGCCTCAAATTTTGTCGGAATCGGTATCTGATAAGGAATTGAACTGGGGGCAGTTCCAACAAGATTTTTTTTCCGCCGCGATAGCTTGAACGAAAAAATCGCGCTACTCTCGATTCAGAATGATAAGACCACTGCAAAAATTTCCTAATGGGAATATGATTCTCTAATTGCC
>LUTY01000705.1 GCA_001640045.1 Candidatus Thiomargarita nelsonii
ACCTGTGAAATTTTGGAGCCATGCAGGGGCCGTTAGTGGTGAGGCTTATAAGGTAAGTTGGTGTGGGATAATTTCAAAGCAATGATTATGCTATTGTTCTTATTAACCAAGGGAGGATTTGACACCATAAGTACTGAACCATAAATTTTATTGTCTGAATCAGAATTGACAGTCAATCAGCCCACTTAACGCGACTTCTATATTTTTCTATAGGACTAGCGAACACAAGTCTTTTTTAATTTTTTGAAATTTAAGGAGTGTTTATGAACCAAAAGACACAACACAACTATTGTTTCGGTTTTGACAAAGCCGTTGTTTTAAGCGGGTGCTTTTTTATCCTGCTCGCTGTCACAACGTCTGCCGAAGCTGCCATCGATCCAATCGATTTATCTACATGGTCAGTCGTTCAATATGAACTGAATAACCAATCTGATGCTAATTGGGTATTAAACAACGATAATACGCTTGTCACACAGACAGTCAACGCTGATCCTTCAATCTTCCTGAGTGATTTTACATTGACCAATGATAAAATTGAGGGAACTTTTCGGGTTACTACTTCTAGTGATGATGATTTCATTGGTTTCGTATTCGGCTACCAAGATTCTCAGCATTTTTACCTTTTTGATTGGAAACAAGGTAACCAAAATGAGTTTGGAGCTTTTGCTGAGCAAGGAATGAGCGTTAAGTTGGTTAATGCGGATTCGGAATTAACCGTACAGGATTTCTGGCCAACAGAGGGTAATGGTGAACGGGTTAATACACTGTTTCACAATCAAATAGGCTGGGAAGACAGAACTGATTACCAATTCTCGTTAGAATTCCATCCTGGTGAATTTACAATCACGGTGAGTGAAGGTAATACTGTTCTTGACTCGGTAACACTTCAAGACAGTAGCTATACATCAGGGACTTTCGGATTTTATAACTTTTCTCAAGGTTCTGTGGAATATAGACGATTTGAACGGACAGAACTGAGTACAGTACAATTCTCATCCGCCACCTACAGCGTCACCGAAAACGGAGGACAAGCAACCATCACTGTCACCCGTTCTGGTGGCAGTCAAGGTGCCATCTCCGCAAACTACGCCACCAGTGACGACACAGCCACAGCCGGTAGCGACTATACCGCAGCATCAGGGACATTAAACTGGG
>LUTY01000706.1 GCA_001640045.1 Candidatus Thiomargarita nelsonii
CTTATGGTATAAAGCTGCTTAACTTAATGGCATTGAGTCGTGACCGCCCAGGCAGAAATCAGGAGATTGCGGTTGACATCCTTCTGGGCTTTTTGCATTTCTTGGCTTAAGTCGACAGCGGTGCTTAACTGTTGCTGACGTTCATCGCCGCTCAGGGCACTTTTCACATCTTTGAGCAGTTGTTTGGGACTGAACCGGTGTGACGGTTGAACGCTATCTGCCGGTGCTGACCCTTGATTCTGGCGAGATTTGCCCTGCTTATAGCTTAGCCAATAAGTCGAGGCTCCACTGAGTATGAACAATTCAATTAACATGAAAAAATCCTTTTAGGAATAATAATTTAATAAGACTAAAATTAAACCTGCCAGGTTTTGAAAACCTGGCAGGTTTGTCCTATTGTGGTAAATATTGAGCCAGCTTATCAGCCAAGCTTTTGACATGCGGGCTAGTCATCATGGTCACATGTGTCCCCGGAACCCAATGTTCTTCCACTTTTGCATGGGTGCATTCGGCCCAACCCCACGATTCACGGGTATCTTCAAATTCAATATTTTCAACATTGGGTGTTTATTCTTGAGAGCGAAACAGATGAATCGGACAGTGTAGCTTGCCGGGTATTTGATAGTCGGCGTGTCCTTGTACTGTGATGCGATAGGTGTTTACCAAGGCTTTGAGTTCATCGACTGGTGCGCCGGGGGCAAATAGGGTTTGCCGCTCAACAAAGGCTTGCATCACTTTGACATAAGCCGTTTCTAGGTCTGGCATAGCTCGTAAGTGTTCCAAAGACAGATTCAGTTCAACACCACTCAGTTCTTCAAACACCAATACAATGTCTGATAACCAGTTCAGGGCGGTGTAATCAGCCATTGGATTCGGTTGATTTGAGTCCGGTGCGCTGGTATCCAAAATCGCTAACAATGCCACCGTTTCGCCTTGTTGTTCCAATTGCCAAGCCATTTCAAAAGCCACTCGACCACCGGATGAGTGACCCATCAGTTGATATGGGCCGGTTGGTTGCTGTTGTTGCAAGGCTTGCATATGGGACTTGGCAAGGCTCTCAACGGTCTCTGGGGTTGCCCCGCCATCCAAGCCGGGGGTTTGCAAGGCATAAAAGGGTTGCTGTTGACCCAAATAGGAAGCTAATGGATACAAAT
>LUTY01000815.1 GCA_001640045.1 Candidatus Thiomargarita nelsonii
GGTATAGACACATAAGTGTTGGGGTATGTCATATTTTCGTCAATCGGGCTTTGAATAAAAACAATATATGTAGGGTGGGCTCCGCGAGACGAAGTCAGCGAAGCTAAACCCACCCTTTAAAAAGGGACAAGTCTATTTGTTTTAGTACAACCAATGTTCAACAACGAATAAAAACAATATTATACCTAAAAATGGCAATTAGAATTTGATATTTTTATATCAATACCCACAGTTTTTTCATTTTTTAACAATTTCTGGCTTTAGTGCTTCTGAGTGCTTCTGTAGTTGAACCTATTTCATGATGAGGTTGTTTTTGACTACTATTTCTACAGAAGCGTACAGAAGCGTACAGAAGTGCTTTGGCAATAATTGGTCTAAATTCCGGAAACAGGTATCTTTAATAAAGATGAGAAAGATATTAACAACTTTATCAAATTTCGTTTATTATGAAACATTTTAGAATCATTTTTGAACCTAATCACAACAATTGATTTGTTATTTTTGCTTTTAATCACCAATTGGTGAGCTAAACTCTTTATAACGAGTCTTGTGTTGTGATCGTGTTCTTTACTGATTCTAAAATAGTTCAACTTGAACGAAAATATCAAAAGTTGTTAGTATGTATGTTATCGAATTTAAATAAATATAATAATAAAATCATGTCTTTAGATTATGAAATGACATTGTAATTGCCATTTTTAGGTTATAATACAATACCCTCGCCAAAAGACCAGAGAAAATTTATGTAAAAAGAAGCCTTCCATAGCGATTAAGTTTGGCAAACAGAAGGGTTGACTCGCCCTAACGATGAGACTTGATAAATAGTACGTTCAATAAAAATCGGGTCAGCATTTTGCGAAGTACATTTTAAAGTGTTAAGCACGTATTTCCTAGCTCGAAACCAAGCTTTAAGATCATTAACACTTGAACCAAACAGACCACTTGAATTTTGTCGTAACAGTGCCGAAGATAGATTGACCCTTCGGCATGGCGAGATTGGCGGCATTATAGACCGCGTTCTTACTGACATTCATGAAATCTTCTAATCCCCAATACTGTTTAGCATCACGAAAGTTAAACTCGATTTGAAAACGTAGTTGGTAGTATTCGATCAATTTATCGTAAGTCAGTTCCAGATCACTACCTCATTCCATCACATGCGCCCTTTTACCCGTTTTCAGGTTAGATTTAACAACGATAACAACGTTCAGAAGTGAGGCAAAGAGCTTATGCCAAACCTTCATTTGATAAATGCAAGTTTGAATATCCCCTTCAACCTTGGCACTTTTGAGGTATTGCTTTGGCAGTTGCTTGTAATTGAGTTTGTCACCATACTTGCGACGACGTCCTCGACCAGAATATTCTCCGCTATAAGGTAAATACAAGGCGGAATCAAAGCGCAACTTAGAAATGAGATGTAAATGGCATTGCCTTACCATTTGCAAGGCTCAAAGTTACCAAAGGCACCATCAAAAACGAAATAAACTAAACTGAGGTCAGTACCAACAAGCCTTAACAGGCTCTTCAAGGTAGTTTGCGCGAAGAGTAAATAGGGTGATAATTTCACTTGTTGACGGTTTTTGTTGCAACTACCTTTTGGACGGCCCTTCTTACCTTTCTTTGAAACGATAACGGAAGATTCTTGGTTCTCATTTGGAGGTTTTTCTCTGGTAACTTGTTCCATCATTATAGGGTGGGAACGATGCTGTTTGACACTTATCAATGACAGACTCAATTCGCTCCGACTCGGTACGGTTTTACCGTATAATGATGAAAAGAAGCGTCCCAGCCCATAAGTTTTTTTACCCGATTTGGTGACAACTACTTCATCTCCTGCTATCAAAACCACATCTTCATGATCGATCAGATGACGACGGGTGAATAACCATCTGAGTTTTCTCCAGTCGATCTGACTGTAAAAGAAGCGCTGAATGGTTCTATAACTGCCATATTTTTCCGTCCAACGGGAAATACCAATCATCGTAATACGGCCAGTCATCGCAAGCATTGCTTCTGCTATGTTAGATAGTTGACGAATCGTTGTATAATTAATTACTGGGTTTAAGCACGTCAAAAGTGTTATAATTTCCATGGTGGTTGTGTTTTTCTTTTATTAAGATTGGTTTTCGCTACTCAATCTTAACACAACCACCCTTTTTATTTTGAGTTCGCTCATGGGCGAAACGATTGATTCTATTTATAGATATTTTATAGGGTCTTTTGGCGAGGGTATTGTTAATATAAACGCTATAAAATTTAACCTAGTCCAATAGATCATAGGACTTACGCACTGAGTACAACGGATTAGCGGAATGGGCGGATTATAATAAATTTATTTCTCGTTCCCACGCTCTGCGTGGGAATGCATGCTTGGACGCTCCGCGTCCTGCAAATAAATTTAGCTGGCACCAAGATAAAACAAACTACAGGGATTATATTAGGACTTACACACTGAGTACAACGGATTAGCGGAATAAACGGATTAATCATAACATTAATTAAACATAAATCCGTTTAGATCAAAAATCCGTTGTACTCATTCTTATGATAAATCAATAATTTATTATTTTGAGTGCGTAAGTTCTATTTAAAATAATTTGTCAATGCGTAAGCCCTAAACCAATTGCGTAGGATGCACCCTACGCTCCTCGACGCAGAGCGTCGAGGCAGGCATTCCCACGCGGAGCGTGGGAACGAGAAACGCAGAGCGTGGGAACGAGAAACCTGTTTAAAATGGTTTAACCACCGCCAAAATCGTCACACCAATGAGAATCAACACAGGAAATTCATTAAACCAACGATAAAAGACATGACTATGACGATTTCGATCCTGTTTAAAATCATTCAAAAACTTGCCACAATACAAATGATAGGCTATCAAAATCGCTATCAGCCCTAATTTGGCATGTAACCAACCCATGCTAGAATAAGCTGCCCAAGCATATTCCCATAACATCCACAAACCCAAACCAATTGTTATAATTGCGCTGGGTGTCGTAATACCATAAAACAATTTACGTTCCATCACTTTAAATCGAGCATTGCTAATCTCATCCTCCGTCATGGCATGATAGACAAACAGGCGGGGTAAATAAAATAACCCGGCAAACCATGTCACCACGAAAACAATGTGAAAAGCTTTAATCCACAGCATTACTATTTCCTCTTCTTTTATAGGAGTCCAAGATTTATCTTGGACGTGTTAAAAAAATGGATTTAAATTACTTAGCCAATTTACAAAAACAATGGGCAGCAAAAGTCATCATTCCGCCCGATAACGCAGGTTACGCCCCACAACCGGATGATATTATTTTTAGTTTGGACATCCAATACGTGGACAATACCGCTTTTGTCGGATTAGACGTACAACGTTACTCAGGCGAACTGATGGGGACTTACGTCGAGCGAACTTCTGTCGATGTACCTTATGTCCCACAATTTTTCTGTTTCCGCGAAGGGCCGCCCCTTTTGAAAATCATCAACTGGGTGCAGCAACATTTTAACCTAAAGCCTGATGTATTGATCACTGATGGACATGGTATCGCACATCCGCGTCGCTTTGGTGTCGCCTGTTGGTTAGGTGTGCATACCCATTTGCCCACTATCGGCTGCGCTAAACAAACGCTGCTTGATTATCAAGGCGTTTTAGGCAAAAAACGGGGCAGTTGCTTACCGGTTTACTTGGAAAATGAAAAGGTGGGCAAGGTTTTACGCACACAAGAGAATATCAAGCCCATTTTTGTCAGTCCGGGACATCAGATCAGTCTCAATACAGCGGCAGATATGATTTTAAATTTGGCACCCCGCTATCGAATCTGTGAGCCGCTGCGACGTGCTGATCAGGCGGCAAGAGCCTATGCCAAAGGTAAAGAGGTGCAAGGTACGCCTTGCACTCCAGTGTAAATTTTAGCTCAAACCACCTAAGGGCAACCCGATAGGGTATGCCCCTACAGGCATCAGCAATTGTAGGGGCATACCCTATCGGGTTTGCCCTTGGTATATTATTATTTGGGAGTTGCCTAGTCACCCCAAGCAGGTAATAAAGTATGCTCAATATCCAAATGATCGAGGATTCTTGCCACCATAAAATCAACTAAATCGCTAAGGCGCTGTGGATTATGATAAAAACCCGGATTGGCGGGCAAAATTAACGCACCCAATTTAGCCAAGCGCAACATATTTTCCAGATGAATCACTGACAAGGGCGTTTCTCTATGGACTAAAATCAATTTGCGTTGCTCTTTTAAGACTACATCGGCGGCTCTTTCAATCAAATTTCGACTCAAACCGCTGGCAATCGCCGCCAAAGTCCCACTGCTACAGGGACAGACAACCATCGCCTTGGGTACAGCACTGCCACTCGCTATTGGTGCTGTCCATTGTTCGCGTCCAAAGACTTGTAATTGCCCCGGTGCTGCCTGATAACGCTCGCTTAAGAGGGCTTGCATTTCTGTAGGGCGCGACGCTAATTTGACATCCGTTTCCATATTAATCACTATCTGTGCCGGTGCCGATACGACCAAATAGATCTGTTGTTGCGCTACAATCAATTGCTCTAACAAGCGTAACCCATACACTGCCCCAGAGGCACCTGTCATGGCTAAAGTAATCATGCCAACGCCGTCAATAAACGATCATGGATATTCTCAAAGCTACCATTACTCATAATCAAAATATGATCGTTGCTACCTGCGCTAGCAACGACATGTTGAATTAAAGCTTCTGTTTGATAGAATATCAACGCATTTTGCAAAGATTTTGCTACCTGAACCAGTGACCAATTGAGTGCCTCCGGTTGATAGAATACTACCACATCTGCCCCCTTCAAAGCGGAAGCCAGCGTGTTTTTATGGATGCCCATACGCATGGTATTTGAACGTGGCTCAACAACAGCAATAATCTTTTGTTGACCTACCTTTTGTCGCAATGCCTCAATCGTAGCAGCAATAGCGGTGGGATGATGGGCAAAATCATCATAAACACTGACATCATTAACCACGCCCCGTAATTCTAAGCGTCGCTTAACGTTGCGAAATGTCCCCAAAGCTTCACATGCCTTGCTTAAGGACACATCGGCATGATGAGCAGCCGCAATCGCGGGCGGAGCATTGTGGACATTATGTTGCCCGATTAAATCCCACTTCACCTCTCCCACCAGTTTATTTTCATACCAGATTTCAAAATGACTACAATCCGGGTTGATTGAAATCAGACTGGATCACTTTGAGCAACCTAAGCGATGCCGCATCGATCCAAAGCTTCACATGCCTTGCTTAAGGACACATCGGCATGATGAGCAGCCGCAATCGCGGCTAAAGCATTGTGGACATTATGTTGCCCGATTAAATCCCACTTCACCTCTCCCACCAGTTTATTTTCATACCAGATTTCAAAATGACTATGATCCGGCGTTTTGGATTTTGCGTACCAATCGCCATCGCCAATTGTCTCTCGTGGAGTCCAACAGCCTTGTTTGAGTAGCTCATCTATAGCTATATCTTGATTTTTATATATAATCAAACCATTACTCGGCACGGTGCGTATCAAATGGTGAAATTGTCGCTGGATGGCTGCGAGATTGGGAAAAATATCGGCGTGGTCAAATTCGAGATTATTCAAGATGAGGGTGCGGGGGCGATAATGCACAAACTTGGAACGTTTGTCAAAAAAAGCCGTATCATATTCATCAGCCTCTACGACAAAAAATGGACTATCTCCTAAACGGGCTGACACGCCAAAATTGTCTGGCACGCCACCGATTAAAAATCCTGCGGATAAACCTGTATTTTCAAAAATCCAGGCCAACATACTACTCGTCGTTGTTTTACCATGCGTTCCCGCGACTGCGAGTACCCAATGTTTAGCTAACACCTGCTCAGCCAACCATTGCGGACCAGAAATATAGGGCAAGCCTTGATTTAAGACGGCTTCAACTTCAGGATTACCGCGTGATAAAACATTGCCTATCACAACACAATCCGGGCTTGGCTTTAAATTTTCTGGAGAATAGCCCGAAAATAATTCAATCCCCAAAGCTTCTAATTGTGTACTCATGGGCGGATAAGTTGCTGCATCCGAGCCCGTCACTGTATGACCTTGTTGCTTGGCAAGCACGGCAATACCTGCCATGAAGGTGCCACAAATCCCTAAAATATGTATGTGCATTTTACTTTGTAACTAATTGATTTATGATTGAAAAACTTAAAAAATGTATAATCAGCGTTAAATTGAATCCCATAAAAAAGGAGACTGCCAAGGCGTGGCGTAAAATATGGGCATGGATAATCAAATTCCACACGATCAAGCCCAAAAGGAGCAATACTGGAAGGCTTACATCGCCGCGCCAGCATTGAAATGATCTACAATATAAAAAAGCGCCTCTTCCAATTCATCTGTAGCTGCATTGGATA
>LUTY01000719.1 GCA_001640045.1 Candidatus Thiomargarita nelsonii
TAAAATAAACAGCTTATACCCTCACAGTTTACTGGATTTTTAACCGGATTTTTTATCAGCTAATAAGGGTTAAAAAATTCTAAACTGGAACAATTCAATATGCCACCAAACCTTCAAGACCGGCGGCGCGAAGAAAGCCATCCAAGTGTTTTTAAGAAATTATTACAACCGGCACTAGATAAAGTTAATGAGCAAGAACGACAATTCTCGCGCCATCAGAATCAAAAATACAACTACTGGGACTTTTTTCGTGCTTTAATTTTTTTTCTGACCACCGGCATAAGCAGCCTTCGTTTGTTTATTAACACCTAAGTGCTGAACCACAGCTTTTAAAAAATAATATACAGTGAATTCAAAAATTTATTTTGCCAAAATATACGAAAATTTGTGGTTCAGCACTTATCTCTTTAAGGATTATTACCTGAGAGCCTTGGATTGCGTTCGGTGGCTTACACCACCTTTGGCGAGGCCACCCCGCGCTTTTCAATGTCTTTGTTTCAAGAGGTATTTGAACACTTGCTGACCACTTTAAAATTCAAATGTATTGGTGGAATTAGAAGCATTAGGTAAACTTTGCGGATTAAGGCGGCGGCACTGTCGTGGTAATAGGCTGAAATACCTAGAATATTCATGTATGAGTTAATTAATGATTCAATTCGTTTCGCTTAGAGCCTCTCAGAGAGGACTCCCCTCAGGCAAAAATAAGTTGTACAAGTACGTGAAGAGAAACCAAGTTTTTTGAAGAAACTTGGTTTCTTTTACAACGTCAAAATTACTTTTCGTAGTCAGCTAATAGCTTGCTCAACATATTACCTGCCACTTTATTTCCCAAATGATTCCAATGACCATCTAAGGGAAGACAATTGGTTCCCTCCGTACTGTCTACGTAATTGTAAAACTCGCTAAAATACACCGCCCCGTGTTTTACAAAAATTTTTTCATACTCTTTATCAAATCCATTCTTTAATTTACCAGATGGTAAGAATCCATAAAACCTAGTGTTAGGAAAGCTTGCCATAGCATTGTTCAGCACTCTATCTAGTACTTCCAACCCTTGCTTTTCATATTTTTCACGCGCTTTAGAATCCAAAGCAATGGTCGAATTCAACAGATCAAGCAGACCAAGTTCATATTTCCAGTCTAAACGTAGAAGCCTGTGGAATACAAATCGGAATCCATGACTCCAATCAAACAACCAGAATCCAGGATCATTGATCTCGCTCTGGTTATTCTTTAGATTAAGATATGGTCTTGGCCTCTGATTGTTATAAAATGTCGAGTTATCTAGTTCATAGACGTTTGCCAACTCTTTATGGACAGTACGCGCCAAACGGAGAACAACTTCTTCAGTCACCGCCTGAATAGAACGCGCCAAATCCATCTCGCGCTGCGTTAAAGTGCCCTCTGCTGGACGCGGTGGACCCCCAAACAGCTTATCAAACTGACTATTGGTCATGGTTAATCCAACGGCATAGTTGAAATAACGCATGTTTAACTGAAAAGTGCCATCCTCTTTCAGATCAATCAAATTATCCAAAATAGTCTGAACATATTTCGGCTCCCCATAAGGAGCCAAGCCCATGAGTTTATATTCGCCGGAATTGACTTTAAACCCGGTAAAATAGGTAAACGCTGAATATAATAACCCTAATGAATGTGGAAAATCAATTTCCCATTGTGGTGTCAGTTGATTATCTTCGCCTAACCATACGGTAGTCGTTGCCCATTCTCCCACGCCATCAAGACACAATACGCCGGCTTTTTTAAAAGGGCTGGGAAAAAAAGCTGAAGCGGCATGAGCTTGATGATGTTCAGTAAATAATAAAGGCGGCAATTGATTGGTACCCAATGCCGTCAATTCTTTTCTGAGCACCTTTTTCAGATACAGCTTTTCTTTCAGCCAAATGGGCATGGCTTGTACAAAAGATCGAAACCCTTTGGGCGCAAAGCCTAAATAGGTTTCTAAGAGACGCTCAAACTTCACCAGTGGTTTGTCATAAAACACGATATGATCGATATCTTGCATAGAAATTTGTCCAATTTCTAAGCAAGAACGAATGGCATGCACTGGAAAGCGAGCGTCATGTTTTTTGCGCGAAAAGCGCTCTTCTTGTGCTGCGGCTATAATGTCGCCGTCGCGGATTAAGGCGGCGGCACTGTCGTGGTAATAGGCTGAAATACCTAGAATGTTCATGTCAAATCCTTAATTTGGGAGAACGCCATCGCCTCACGTTGACCGTTGTGAGACTCTCTTATAAAAAACTACATAAACATCGGTAATCTTCATAAGTTCGGTGACACTCAACAAAGAACTCTCTTCCCCCTTGATATTATCGCTTGATTAAAACGATAGTATCAATCTACTGTGGGTATATTATTTATTGTGATTGTCCTTAATGCTTTGTAAATGCCTTCAGCAATCATGGATTGGGCTAACGCATTGTGGTGTGCATCAGTGGGAGAAACCCATAATTCCTCTTCAGGTGAATAATTGCTAAAAATAGGGAATAAGTCTATGACAGGCAGTCCTAGATTTATCCCAAGTGCTACTAATTTTTTGTGGATGTCTGCGAATGGATAAGTAGTGCTACTCAGGTCATGTAATTCTGGGATGATAAACGTTACTACAGGAATATCTCGCTCATTCCCTATCTCCAATAGTTCAGCTAAGGCCGCTTTAGCGGCTTGCCAACCTGGCTGATTGTCTACATACAACTCGGAGTAATAGTCCTCATAGGTAGATGATTCAGCACCCAAAGATAATGCTCGTAGGCGCGAAGCTAAAAATGCATACAAATACGAGTAATTAATTAGAAAGCCAGACACAGGCTGCGGGGTTAGTTCAGCATCATTGATAAAATAGCCCAACAAAACCATGTCAGGTTCAAATTGCAGACCAATTTTGCGTAGTCGCGCCACTTCTTGCACTGTATTATAGTTTCCCACACCTAGGTTGAGTACTTCGTAACGCATATTTGGAGGAAAACCGTCTAGTGATTGAGTATTTAGCATATTCTCCAATTGAGTGGGATAGAGCTTATCTTGTGGTACACCCCAACCCATTGTAATGGAGTCACCAAGTATAACAATACGGTAAGTATTGTGCGGCTTTTTTAACGATATCTCGTCGTCGCGCAGACCAAAGCTATTGGTCGTGACCTCTACGCCCATCAGGAAGGAACTACGATTGGGGCGATGCTCATGCCCGACGCTTGGGTCATCACTCGCAATTTTAATCATAGTGGCATACTTCCACATTTCCATATCAAAGTCCATGCTCTCATGGAATGCAACTCGCACCAAAATTTCTCCTATAAGCAAAGCCAAAATCAGACCAATGCTTAACAAGAAACCATGGCCAATGATTTGTTTAAACTTAACAAGTTTCAATTTTTTCTCCTTAACATCAATAGTGATCGGAACAAATATTGCTTAAAAATAATAAATTATTATTATTTAAGGTATTTTCTCAAATTTCAACCGAGTGTAATTTAAGAGTGGCTTTGTTAAAATAAACAGCTTATACCCTCACAGTTTACTGGATTTTTAACCGGATTTTTTAT
>LUTY01000709.1 GCA_001640045.1 Candidatus Thiomargarita nelsonii
AGACATTCTGTACTGTCCCTTTACCTAAATAATGATCGATACGATATACTTGATCTTCACGCAAATAGCGAGAAATCCGCTGATGCAAGGCACGGGCACTGTCTAAGTCATAACCAAAGGGCTTTTCGATAATCACGCGCCGCCAGCCATGCTCCTCATCCAACAAACTTGCCTCGCTTAAATTTTGGACGACGACTCCAAATTCGGCTGGGCGAATGGACATATAAAAGGCTACATGTTGTGGAAACTCTGGCGCATTGTTGATAAAATCCCGCATAGCGGGGTACATATTTGGATCAGTCAAGTTGCCCTCAAAATAGTGTAGCCGCTGTTTGAAATGTTCAAAGACTTTCTCATCTAAGCCATTGCGAGCCTTAGCAATTAGCATGTCTTTGACCTCAGAAATCCATTTGTCACGGTCCCAAGGGCGGCGCCCTGTTGCTAAAATCATCGTGCCTTCGGGTAAACGTCCTGCGACTTCTAGGTGATAGAGGGCGGGCATGAGTTTAAGGCGTGATAGGTTGCCCGTCGCGCCAAAGATGACGTAGGTACAGGGTTCTTCGCTCATTGTGATTTTCCTCTTTTGGTTTAGCTTATGCTGATACCCAGTCACAGTGCATTTCCAATGAACTAGCTGTATTAGTGACAGATGCTAGACAGGCATCAACACGCGATTCAGGAATACAGACGGAGAAATTAATTAAATATTGTTCGCCCTCATTACCGGGTATCCTTTCCGCGTCTAAGCGAACGATATTGGCATCAAAGGCCATAAAAACCTCAGATAATTGGGCAATCAGTCCAGGATGATCGGCACCATGTAGCGTGATTTTATGGCTAATTTGAGCATTTGGTCCATGAATTTTGGACAATTCAAATTGGCTCACTTTGATGTCAGCCCCCTCAAGCTCAGGCAGAGTGCGGAGCTGGCTTTCAAGCTCTTCTTGGTTGACGGGAGAGTCACAAACGGCGGTAAATTCGGCGCCCGCACCCAGTACGACAAAACTTGTGTCACCGAGATTAACCCCAAGGTTGAAAAGAGCGGCGGTGATGGATGATACTAGCCCGGTTCGATCTGGGCAGAAAATTGAGATCAAAAGTGATTGAGTCATAGTCGAATTTTATTTTAAAATTCGACGCAGAGCGTCGAGGCA
>LUTY01000710.1 GCA_001640045.1 Candidatus Thiomargarita nelsonii
ATTGTGATCAAGCCGATGACAGAGGCTCGGCATGAACAGATTGGGCGGCTTGTTATAAAGCAGCGTGATCCTATTTATTTGTCGAAAACGAATAATTAATGCAAGGATGACATCGCTCGCTAAACGGAAAAAATCCTATTTTTTATTGCAGGACGCGGAGCGTCCTTGCAGGCATTCCCACGCAGAGTTCGACGAGAGGAGAAATCTCGACGAGAGGAGAAATCTGTCATTTCGACGAGAGGAGAAATCTCGACGAGAGGAGAAATCTGTCATTTCGACGAGAGGAGAAATCTGTTGACGAAATGACAAAGAGCCTAAAAATAGAGCCGAGTGGATTTATCTGACAAATGGCTGTCACAAAAAAAAAGTTGTCGTGTTAAATTCCCTGTTGACTACAGCCGTTCAATGCAACAGAATAAACATCTTTCACAGATTTCAAGTACGATCAGAATAAAGGCAGCATCAATGCTCAACCTCCCTGCTAATTTGGGTATATTGGAGAACACACAATGCAAGGCTATCTCACCCCCAACCGACTGGATTTAACCATCCGTCAAAATCGCAATTATTTTCATAGCCAGTGCGGATTGTGCCAACAATTGAAAAAAGATTATGGCACCTTGGCACGATTTTTGGTCAATCGGGATGCGCTCATTTTGCAATTATTGACTGAAGCCCAATTACAACAAGAGCCGCCCCATCAAAAAATCCGTTGTGGTGTACAACCTTTTTTGCATTCTGCAAAAGCTAATCCTAAAGCCGCTCAATTTGCTGCTGCTGTGACAGTGATGATGTTTTGGGGCAAGTTAATGGACAGCATTGCTGATGCTAACGGTGTCTCTGGTTTTTTTACTCGTCCACTTGCCAAGTTTCTCTTATGGAAAAATCGGCACAAGATTAAGAAGGCGGAGACAATACTTCAAAAACGGGGCTTTGATGTGCAAGTTATCTATGATTTGTTTGAACAGCAACAAAAACTAGAACAAGTTGCCAAAAGTTTGGATGAAGTGGCTTATCCAACGGCGCAGGGTTTAGCAGCTTTGTTTGCCCATACCGCGATTTTAGCGAATCGTCCAGAAAATATTGACATTCTCAAACACTTGGGTGAAGAAGTGGGTGCGATGTTATATATTTTGGACGCGAGGGATGATT
>LUTY01000711.1 GCA_001640045.1 Candidatus Thiomargarita nelsonii
CTGGTGGGTTCCGCGTGTCCACTTGTGCGGCGTGGACAGGATGACGGCGGCACCGAGTCGATGCTGCGTCATGGTTGCGAGTATTTTCATGAAAAACAGATAATCTTTGGCAGTGCGTCCCTTATGAGAACCATTGGCATCGTTGGTGCCGAAATTAATAATGACCAGGTCTGGCCTATAGTGAGTTAAGCCCCAGCGAAGAATGGGCTGAAGGTCCGTCTTGGCGATATCCGACCATTGGCCCTTTATTTTGTGCCAGGCATTGACCTCGGTGAAGGTATCGGGAAAGCGGTGCCAGCCGTTATCCGAGGCCGCCCCGCCCTTGCCCATGTTGATCAGGCGAATCTTTGCGCTCGGGTCTACTTCTACCCGGCCATCCCTGTATTGGATTTTGTCCAGCGTGACCATCTTGAATTTGGTCGCTTTCGGATTTTCGGGCCAGTCGGATGGCTCGCGGTGTGAAGCATAGGCAACAGGCGTGTCGAACTCCTTTTCCAGCATGGCCTTGAATAACCCCGGGTTGCCCTTTTCAAAAGAAGTCGAACCACCGCGATGCCCCTTGGCGTTTTCTGTGACAGAGTCTCCGACCAGCGCAATCGTAACCGGATCGCCCCGGCGCAGTTTTTTCAGGACACGCGCCACGGAAATAATGGGTAGACGATCACCCGCTGCAAGCAGTCCTGCATATTTGAAAGCGGGCGATAGTGACTTTACTTCGACCGTCACCTGTCGGCTTTTTTTGGATTTTCCCAGTTTTACCCACTGGTAGTAGTTGCCGGTCACATTAATTTCTTTCCAGTCTCCACCGCCGACTCTTGCCCGACCTTTACCAATGGCCATGATGAATATGGTGTAATGGGCTTTAGGTAATGTTTCGCTGATGGTTTTGTAGGGGGCTGCCCCCTGAACAGCGGTTAAATATTCCAATGCAAGCTGACTATTATTGAAGTTTCGGTCGGTGTTTCGCTTCCATCCTGCGGGCATTTTAGCCATTCCTTGAGAGGGTTTTATCAGGAAAGCGCTGATGCCTGGGGCGTCCGGCAAAGCGGGGATTTTCTGCTCGTTCAAAGCGAAACCCCGGTAGGAAATAACAATCCGCTGGTCAAAACCTCAAAGACCAGCGGGGCCAAAGGCAACCGGGCAGGTCTTAA
>LUTY01000712.1 GCA_001640045.1 Candidatus Thiomargarita nelsonii
CCACTGTAACGAGACAGTAATGTGGCAAACGCCGCGAACAGCGTCATAAATAAGGTGGTTCCCGCTTGCTGACTCAAAGTTTTCAACTGTGCCGTGAGTTCAGGCGACAATTGCAATGATGCCATTTTTCCTTGAAAGCGTTGAATCGGTGGGCGCGGATAATCTGTGGGGAATTCAAGTAAGGCTGGTGCGCCCGCCAATTGTTTTTTCCAGTAATCGAGTTGGGTTTCAAGAACGTATCCGGTCAACCATTGCCGTTGCCAGTGGGCAAAGTCGGCATATTGAATCGGCAGTGGGGCTAATGGGGACGGTTGGTCCGTGGCGAAGGCGTCATAGAGGGCCGAGAGTTCTCGAAACAGAATGCCCATTGACCATCCATCGGACGCAATGTGGTGCATGGCCAAAATCAATACGTGTTCCGTCGGTTCTAGCCGTAGCAAAGTGGCCCGCAGCATCAAGTCCGAGGATAAGTTGAAAAGGCGTTGAGCTTCCTCGCGGATCAGGTGTTGTATCCCAGCTTCTGGCTCAATTCGGCTTTTTCCATTTTCCACCACAATGACCGGGAGTTCCACCGACCGGCTTTCGGCAATGAATTGCTTTGGGTTTCCATCCACAGAGACCAAAGTGGTACGCAGTACCTCATGGCGAGCCACAATGGCATCAAATGCCTTTTGCAACGCATTCACATTGAGAGAACCACCTAATTGCAACACCTTAGTGATATTATAGAAGGGACTATCAGGCTCCATTTGTTGCAAAAACCACAATCTCTGTTGAGCAAAGGAAAGGGGAGCAGCCTCACGGTTGGCACGGCGTGGAATAGTCTGGTCACTGATCGCCTCAGAACCCTTATTCTTGGTGAGCCTCTGCTCAAGAAGTGCTCGCTTGGCGGGTGAGAGTGCCGCCAGCCGCTCAGTGAGAGTGTCCTTGGGGTTTGGCTTAATAGACAAATCGTTATTCATTATTTATCTCTCCTCGCCAGATTCTCATTTAGAATGGCGGTACAAGCTTGTACATCCACTTTCCCTTTTCCAGTTGGCAATAAACCATCGTTTTTCTTGAGTGATTTCATGGCATTCTCAATAGCGGCTTGGGCAAAAGTTACGCTCCAAATCGCGTAGCTTTTGTGTGTCCGCTGGATGCAATTGTTA
>LUTY01000713.1 GCA_001640045.1 Candidatus Thiomargarita nelsonii
AGATTTGCTTGACTTATACAAACGCTCACGCGCCCAAGGCTTTGGTGCTGAAGTCAAACGCCGTATTATGATAGGCACATACGCCCTATCAGCGGGTTATTATGATGCCTATTATCTAAAAGCTCAACAAATTCGCCGCCTCATTAGCAACGACTTCGCTGAGGCATTTAAACAAGTCGATGTCATTTTAGGACCCACTTCACCCACAACAGCCTTTAAAATCGGTGAAAAAGTCGATGATCCAATCAGTATGTATTTATCTGATATTAATACAATTTCTGTTAATTTAGCCGGATTGCCTGGCTTATCCATACCAGCCGGCTTTGCAAATCAACGCCCCGTTGGATTACAACTGATAGGCAACTATTTGAATGAAGCTCGATTACTAAACGTTGCCCATCAATATCAACAACGCACAGATTGGCATAGACAAAATCCGCCCAAATTTCTGTAAAAGAGGTTAAAAAAAATGGCATGGGAAGTCGTTATCGGCCTAGAAATTCACGCCCAATTGGCGACCAAAAGTAAAATTTTCTCTGGTTCATCAACAGCTTATGGTGCGCCACCCAATACACAAGCCTGTGCTGTGGATTTAGGCTTACCCGGTGTATTGCCAGTACTCAATGAAAAAGTAGTACGCATGGCCACTAAATTTGGCCTAGCCATCGGAGCCCCCGTTGCGCCGCGCTCCGTCTTTGCGCGAAAAAATTATTTTTATCCAGACTTACCAAAAGGCTATCAAATCAGCCAATATGAACTACCCATAGTCAATAAGGGGCAAATTCAAATTGAAATCGATGGCAAAGAAAAAACCATTGGCATCACCCGTGCCCATTTAGAAGAGGATGCTGGTAAATCCCTGCATGAAGATTTTCATGGACTTAGCGGCATTGATCTCAATAGAGCAGGCACACCTTTATTAGAAATCGTCTCAGAGCCAGATATGCGCTCTCCTAAAGAGGCGATTGCCTACATGAAAAAAATTCACTCCTTGGTGCGCTACTTAGACATCTGCGATGGCAACATGCAAGAAGGCTCATTCCGATGTGATGCCAACAGAACGACTGGGATTGCGTATAAGCAACGATAAACAAAATTGGGTTATATATAAATAATTTTTTGTTTTGACTTATCCGCAGCGATGACGCAAT
>LUTY01000714.1 GCA_001640045.1 Candidatus Thiomargarita nelsonii
CGCCATTATATGCACAAGGAAATTTTTGAGCAACCTCAAGCTATCATAGAAACGCTAGAAGGGCGTATTCATAATGATCGTGTACTCGAAGCCGCTTTTGGTCCGACGGCACAGGCTTTGTTTGAAAAGATTGAGGCTGTACATATTGTTGCTTGTGGTACCAGTTATCATGCTGGTATGGTGGCTCGTTATTGGATTGAAACGCTGGCAAAGTTGCCTTGTGTGGTTGAAATTGCCAGTGAATTTCGTTATCGGCAACCTTTGGCTAATCCAAAAGCTTTGGTTGTGACTTTGTCTCAGTCTGGAGAAACGGCTGATACGCTTGCCGCTTTGGAGGAGACGAAGCAGTTAGGTTTTGGCCCTAGTTTGGCTATTTGTAATGTGCCAGAAAGTTCATTGGTACGTGCTTCTGATTTGGTTTTAATGACACATGCTGGGCCTGAAATTGGTGTCGCCTCGACTAAAGCTTTTACGACTCAATTACTTTCTTTATTAATGTTGACAGTGATACTCGGTCGCCATCGTGGTATGAGTGCCGAAGTTGAAAATAAGATTGTCACTGCTATGTTGTCTTTGCCTAAACAGATTGAAAAGGTGTTGGCATTGAATGCGTCAATCGAGCAGTTAGCGGAACAATTTGCCGACAAGCGACATGCTTTATTTTTGGGTCGTGGCATACATTATCCAATAGCAATGGAAGGGGCGTTGAAGTTGAAAGAAATTTCCTACATTCACGCTGAGGCTTATCCGGCGGGTGAACTTAAACATGGTCCACTTGCTTTAGTGGATGCTGAAATGCCAGTGATTGCTGTCGCTCCGAATGATGCTTTACAGGAGAAACTGAAATCGAATTTGCAAGAAGTCCACGCGAGAGGTGGACAATTGATTATTTTTGCGAATCAACGCGCTATCATGCCAGCCTCTGATTATATTCAAGTGATTGAATTAGGAGAATTTGATGAGGTGATTTCGCCGATTGTTTATACGATTCCTTTGCAGTTATTAGCTTATCATGTGGCACTGATTAAAGGAACGGATGTTGATCAGCCTAGAAATTTGGCTAAGTCGGTGACGGTTGAATAAATTCGATTGCACCCGTGCAAGGTACGCCTTGCACTCCATAGCGTTTTTCTGGAGTGCAAAGCGTACTT
>LUTY01000715.1 GCA_001640045.1 Candidatus Thiomargarita nelsonii
CACTCCGGTATTAATATATATTAATTAATTCAATTATTTATGATCGGTCAAGAGGATAAAATAGGCGAAACCTAATAACTGATAACTAATAACTAATAACTGATAACTGATATGGCAGGACATAGTAAATGGGCAAATATCCAACACCGTAAAGGTGCCCAGGATGCAAAACGCGCTAAATTATTTACCAGACTGATTCGTGAAATTACTGTCGCAGCGCGTATGGGCGGCGAGGATCCCAGTGCTAATCCACGTCTACGTGCCGCCATTGATAAAGGTTTGGCTGGCAATATGACCAAGGATGCGATAGAGCGTGCTATCAAACGGGGTGCGAAGGCAACTGACGGAAACAATTATGAAGAAGTCCGTTATGAAGGTTATGGTCCCGGTGGCATAGCAGTCATGGTTGATTGCATGACTGATAATCGCAATCGCACTGTGGCTGAGGTACGCCATGCTTTTAGTAAATGTGGTGGTAATTTAGGTACAGCTGGCTCTGTGGCGTATTTATTTGAGAAAGTTGGAATTCTCAGTTTTCCCCCCGGCAGCGATGAAGATCAAATCATGGAAGTTGCTTTAGAAGCGGGGGCTCAAGATGTGGTTGATGATGATTCCATTGAGGTGTTGACGGCACCTGATGTTTTTTATCCGGTTAAAGAGGCTATGGAAAAAGCTAAGCTGATACCGACTCAAGCAGAAGTGACAATGCGGGCTTCAACCAATACTGCCCTAGATTTGGACAATGCAAAAAAAATGCTACGCTTATTGGACATGTTAGAGGATTTGGATGATGTTCAACAAGTTTATTCTAATGCTGATATTAGTGATGATATCATGGCGCAATTAGCGTAATTGTTTGTGAATAATCCACGTATTTTAGGCATAGATCCCGGTTCTCGGCTCACAGGATTTGGGATCATTGAAATTCATCGTTTTAAAGCAGTGTATGTCACCAGTGGTTGCATACGCATGCAATCAAAGCCGATGCCCTTGCGCTTGCAGGAAATTTATACGGGTATCAGTCAGATTATTGAGCAATATCAACCGACGCTGTCAGCGATTGAAGAGGTTTTTATGTACCGCAATGCGGCTTCTGCCCTAAAATTAGGTCAAGCGCGGGGCGTTGCCATTGTTGCCTGTGTGCAGCAGGG
>LUTY01000716.1 GCA_001640045.1 Candidatus Thiomargarita nelsonii
GTGACGCTGGATGGCGCGTATATCGTCGTGTTGTGGGCCAACAAACGCGGTCGTGACAAAAGGTTCCATTAATTTAGTTTGATTAATGGGGCAAACATGATTGATTCCCGCTCCATGACCATGCTCATGAGATATGACGTTATGAAAACCATCATTAAGATTGCCAGATTGATAAAAACTATCCGTCGAGTCAATCTTCATATCGCCAGATTGCGGGTAAAAATTGTAAGCGAGTATGCCGGAGTTCCCATCTATGTGACAACCGCCAATACGAATATCACCACGCACACCGATTTCACCCATAGAATCAGGCCAAAAGGCACCATCATCGTTAGATTCATAAACGTATTGGTTACCTGTTGTTGAGGTCCACTCGTCAAAAACCTCGGCAATCTCGTCCTGCCAATTGCCGGCGCCATAAACGCTATTGAATGTTGCTATTAGGTTGCTTAGGCAGTTAGGCTCCCCGGCAAACCCCGGCATCAGCGTGCCATCAGGAATAATACTCCATGTCAAAGTGAGAGAATCACCTTGAGCAGAGCCGCCGTCTCCGGTGGCTGTCACGGAGGGATCCCAGTGGGAGTTAAGGTTGAATTCGGGTGGCACTATACTCTCTTCTAAAACCTGTAACAGTTCACTCGCCTTCTGGGCTGGTGTGTCGGGTGCCAAGATAACACCACTCCAAGGCCCTCCCGAATTGTAGGCATGAGCACAAGGCAAGCTAAAGGCAACCACAGACGCTGAAAAAATTATGCGTCTGCATAGTGCCAAGTAATTGAGTTTTTGGGGAGTCACTTCAACTCCAATTGACGGTTTCATAAATAATCCTCCTTCAGTGGTAAAAAACTTGTGAGCCTCTTGCAAAACACCAAGCTAGTGTCGGGTGTTTTGGGGAAGGCTGTTTGAGCCGTCACAGAATCTTGGGGAGTTTCGACAGTATTCCACCTAATCGCGACAAGGTGGAGACAGCCTTCATTCACCCTACTCTTAATAAACGGACAAACCGCTCAGTACGGAATCACAAAATGTCGGGTGGGTATAGCTGCGCGAGACGAAGTCAGCGAAGCTAAACCCACCATTTGCGACGGTGGGTGCAGCTTAGCTGGGGTGGTGAAAATCAGTTTCCCTTTTGGGTCAAAAATTGATCCCG
>LUTY01000717.1 GCA_001640045.1 Candidatus Thiomargarita nelsonii
TCCGCGATAATTCGCCGCCCGAAGCGACTTTATTCAATGGTTTAGGCGGATGCCCGGGATTGGTCGTGACTAGAAATTCAATCCTATCGGTGCCTGTTGGCGTGGGGAGCGTGTCTTCATCAGCATTGACTGTAATCTCTAAGCGTCCCCCTGCCATGCCGAGTTGATGCATTTCGGCACAAATTTGTTGAGATAATCGTTGCGCTGTTTGGAGACGCTGTTGATGCAAAGCTTCGGCGGCGATGCGATAGTCTTGCAAGGCTTGTGCGAGTTGAGCCTCCAAACGGGTCGCATTTTCTTCATAATTTTCTAATTCATTCAATTGCTGAATCATTTGTTCAAAATGCGCGGGCAAGTCGGCAAAACGGATTCTATGTTTGCGTGCTATATCCTGAAGCGTGGCAATTTGTTGTTGAACTTCTTCTAAACGGGCAGAGTCAATATCTAAATGATGCAAATAATGGCGCAATTCTCCCACGGCTTCTTGTGTTTGAATGATGGCATTTTCTAATAATGTGGTGATATTACTGAGCTGAGAATCATGTTGTTGCACTTCTTCTAAAAAGTGATTGGCTTGGCTGAGACTAGATAATGTTGATCCGCTTTCATCATTATCAAGTAGCGATAGCGCACGTTGACTGTTATCTAATAATTTCTGGGCATTAGCTAGGCGGTGAAGTTCCTTATCCAGACGTTCTATGGCTTCTGTTGTTAATTCAAAGGGTTCAAGTTCTTCTACTTGATAACGCAAAAAGGCAATTTTGGCTTCACGATCTTCTCCGCCCAAAGCATCTAAGGCTGTTTTGAATGAATTCCAACGTTGATAAATTTGCATGACTTGTTCTAAAACACTTTTATCGTCTGCCATTTCATCGACTAATTGACGTTGTTGTTCATTTTTGAGCAAAGATTGATGAGCATGTTGCCCATGAATATCTATTAAATATTCACCTAATTTGCGTAAAGTTTGCATTGAAACAGGCTGATCATTGATATAGCCCCGTGAGCGTCCATTGTGATTGATGACGCGACGCACAATACATTCATCACCATGGTTTAAATTTTCTTGTTGCAACCATGTCAGTGCAGTGGATGGCAAAGTGAAGACAGCATTAACTTGTGCGGTTTCACAGCCTTGTCGCACAATACT
>LUTY01000718.1 GCA_001640045.1 Candidatus Thiomargarita nelsonii
ATGTCAAGGCACTACAAGAAAAACACTTGCCTTTTCCAATCCCTACCACCCAATCAGATAATTTAGCTTGTTTAGCAAACGGAACACTGTGGTTAGAGGTTAATGTGGGAACAAACAAGGAATTGCTGCCCTTTCGTATCCATTGGCAAGCGCATATTCCCACTATGGAGAATTTAGCCTTTTTGTTTCCACTTAGCACTTTGAATACCTTAAAAATGGCTAAACGCTATGCAATCAACTATTATCCAGAAGCACAAAACAATCAAAGCACTCGCGTGAAATGCTTAATGATATGGGGTAAGTTATCTGATGAAAAAATGACCAAATTAAGTGCCTGTTTACAAAATCCAGAGAGAAGACGCTATCGACTCACTTTGAAACGGCGACTTCCTAAAAGTTGGGTTGCCGAGTGTGCCTCGCAAAGCGGTATTCCAATACTAAAAGAAGGTGAACGACCTTCTCCACTCGGTATTCAGATAACTGATGAACAAGTACAAAAATATAAGTTTCAATATGAAGCTGAAGATTATCTCATTGTTCAAGGAAATTCAGTTTTGAAAAATAAACTAGGAAATCGGATTAGTGATGACAAGATAGATATGATTGCCGTGAACGGCAGCTATCAAAAAGCTTTTGCTTATGTAGAAAATCGCACCGCCCTTTCTACTCAAATAGAAACACTAAAAAATTTTACGACTAAACAAGGAGATAAAGCGTTTTATATCCCCTCTACTTATGAGGATGCCTTAGTTCGTTTTAGATTTATAGATAAGATAATGGATATACTTAAATGGGCTTATAGTCCATTTTTTGGACTTTTTTTAGTTATTCTCTTATTGGTACAAGTTGGGATAGTTATCAACCATCGCAAGCATAACTATGGCATATTCCTTTCTAAGGGTATATCTAATTGGCAAGTGCGCGGTATGGTATTGATGCAAATGACGATGAGCTTTGCGGTAGCTATGTTTGGTGCGGTAGTCATTGATGAGGGTATGCAATGGTGGCTTGCTGGAGAATTAGAAAGTGTCACCACGACAAAACCGTATATTGATCATATCATAGCAGGGCAGTTGGATTTGTTGCCTCTTTCAATTATGGACTATTTAGGGGTGGGGATTGTTGTGTTTGGTTTGTTGTATATTCTCAC
>LUTY01000729.1 GCA_001640045.1 Candidatus Thiomargarita nelsonii
GAGTTTCACTTTCAGAGGGGCGACCTTCGCGTTTGAAAAAGCTCCCTGGAATTCTGCCAGCTGCATAAGAGCGTTCTTGGTAATCTACTGTGAGTGGGAAAAAATCTTTTTCGGGATTTGCTTCTTTGCTACCAACGACGGTAACTAGAACCACCGTGTCTCCCATGCTAACTATCACGGCACCATCGGCTTGACGGGCAATTTCACCCGTTTCAAGGGTGATGCTGTGTTGACCGTATTGAAATGTCTTTTTATGAGAGCTCATCTTCAGTTATTCAGTTATTAAGTTATCAGTTATTAAGTTATCAGTTATCAGTTATCGTTTCCACGCAGAGCAAAGGAATGCCTTTAGCAACGCGGAGTAAAGGAACGAGAACGACTGTTTTCTGATAACTGATAACTGACAACTGATTAATGGCGTAGCCCTAATCTGGTAATCAAATTTTGATAGCGACCTACATCTTTTCTTTTGAGATAAGCCAGCAAACTCCGCCGCTGGTTAACCATTGTAATCAAGCCACGACGGGAATGATTATCTTTCTTGTGAGTTTTAAAATGTTCCGAAAGGCTAGCGATATTGGCTGTCAACAGGGCAACTTGGACTTCTGTTGAGCCTGTATCGTTGGGGGAATGTTGATATTCTTTCAACAATTGGGCTTTAGTGTCTGCACTCAAAGACATGTATATAATACTCCTAAATTAAAAATTAACTAACCGCCGAGGGGCAATACGTCCATCATCTAAAATTTCACCAATCCCTAAAAAGCGGGCATCGTCAGTAAATATTTTAACCCAACCACTCGTAGGTGCTTTGGGTATTTGTATAGCCTGTCCTTGTCGCACATAGTAGGCCAGCTCAGCCGTCAGGCAAACTTCGGGCCAGTGTTCAAGTATTGTGTGCATTGGCATGAGCAAGCTATCTAAGGCTTCAAAACCTTCTTGGGCATAGCGTTCCAGTGTTTCAAAATCAAGCATATTATGATAATTTCCCACTCCAAAACGATGCAGCGCACTGACGTATGCACCACATCCCAGCGCTTCGCCAACGTCTTCCGCCAAAGTACGGATATAAGTACCTTTGGAACAATGTACTTTAACAGAAAGCCGGTTTTCAAGCCAGTCTACTACTGTAAAACTGTGAATCATCAGGGTGCGAGCTTGACGATCCACAACTTTGCCTTGACGGGCTAATTTGTAGAGCGCCTGTCCTTGGTGTTTAATGGCAGAATACATTGGAGGCACTTGTTGAATTTCGCCGGTAAATGCTTGAATTACTGTATCAATTTTTTTTCGGTTAATGTCAATGACAGGGCGAGTTTGCAAAATTTCGCCTTCAGCATCCCCAGTGCTTGTCACTGCGCCAAGGGTAAATTCTGCTTGGTAATATTTATCGGCATCCAGCAGAAAACTTGATAATTTGGTAGCCTCGCCTAAACAGAGAGGCAATAAGCCAGTCGCTAGGTTGTCTAAGCTACCAGTATGTCCTGCCTTACGTGCTTGAAACAGGCGTTTGACGCGCTGCAAAGCAGCATTAGAACTGATGCCTTTTGGCTTGTTTAGCAATAATATGCCATGTACATTGCGTCCTGTTCGTCTAGCCATGTCTTTCTTATCAACGGTCAGTTCTTACAGAATCGATTAACGCCGACAGGCGGCTCCCATACTCAATTGAAGCGTCATATACAAATTGCAAGCATGGTGTTGTACGCATGCTTAAGCGTTGGGACAAGTGATGGCGCAATTGCCCGGCAGCGTTGTTGAGGTGTTGCACTGTTTGTTCAACATTCAAGGTACCGCCCAGAACCGTTACATAGACACGCGCTGATTTCAAATCTGGTGATATATCCACCCCAGTCACTGTGAGCATTCCTAAATCAGGGTGACTGATTTCTCTACGGATGATATCAGCTAACTCACGCCTGACTTGTTCACTGACACGTTGGGTACGCTTGAATTCTTTCATTAGTTATCAGTTTTTTCTCGTTCCCACGCTCTGCATTTTCTCGTTCCCACGCGGAGCGTGGGAACGAGAAATAACAGTTAAATTGTCCGTGCTACAGTTCGTCTTTCATAAATCTCAATTTGGTCATTAACCTTGACATCATTGTAGTTTTTTACACCTATACCACATTCTATCCCGGCTTTGACTTCCAAAGCATCATCTTTAAAGCGGCGCAACGAGTCCAATTCGCCTTCAAAAATAACCACATTGTCGCGCAAAACGCGGATGTGATTATGGCGTTTGACAAGACCATCAACAACAAGGCAACCCGCAACCAAACCAAATTTTGGAGAGCGGAAAACTTCCCGTACTTCCGCTAAACCAATAATCTCCTCTTTGATTTCTGGCGCGAGCATTCCACTGAGGGCTTTTTTAACCTCATCTATGGCTTCATAAATGACACTATAATAGTGTAAGTCAACCTTTTCTTCATTAATCAAGTGTTTCGCATTGGTATTGGCTCGCACATTAAAGCCTATCAAAATCGCATTGGAAGCCACTGTTAAATTGACATCCGATTCACTAATGCCACCAACGCCACTGGCAACAATATTGACTTTTACTTCATCATTTGAAAGCTTAACCAAAGCTTCACGCAAGGCTTCTACTGAGCCATCCACATCGGCTTTCAGCACAATATTAAGCGTGTTGATCTGACCAGTTTGAAACTGCGAAAACATATTTTCCAGTTTTATCGCATGCTGACGCGCGAATCTGACTTCACGATATTTTCCTTGCCTAAATAAAGCAATTTCTCGCGCTTTACGTTCATCGGATACCACGATGGCTTCATCACCAGCATTGGGGATACCAGACAGTCCTAGCACTTCAACAGGAATTGAGGGACCAGCCTCTTTGATCGGCTTGCCAGTTTCATCCAACATCGCCCGCACACGACCATACTCCTTGCCCGCTAAGAGGACATCACCTTTTTTCAATTTGCCACTTTGAACAAGCAAGCTTGCTACCACTCCGCGTCCTTTATCTAGGCGCGATTCGATGATAACGCCAGTGGCGGTGCCCTCAGCAACAGTGGTCAATTCCAATACTTCGGCTTGCAATAAAATGGAATCGAGCAACTCATCAATACCTTCCCCCGTTTTCGCGGAAACATGCACAAACATTGTGTCACCGCCCCAGTCTTCGGGGACAACTTCTTTAGCCACTAATTCCTGTTTAACCCGCTCGGGATCCGCTTCTGGTTTGTCAATTTTATTGACCGCCACCAGGAGTGGAACCTCAGCCGCCTTAGCATGTTGTATAGCTTCAATTGTTTGTGGCATCACACCATCATCAGCCGCCACCACCAAGATGACAAGATCTGTTACTTTTGCACCTCGAGCCCGCATGGCAGTAAATGCCGCGTGTCCGGGCGTATCTAAAAAGCTAACAGTGCCCTTGGGCGTATCCACATGGTAAGCACCAATATGCTGAGTAATACCACCTGCTTCACCTGCCGCCACCTTAGTCCGGCGAATATAGTCAAGTAAAGAGGTTTTACCATGATCAACATGGCCCATAATCGTGACCACAGGGGCACGATGAACTC
>LUTY01000720.1 GCA_001640045.1 Candidatus Thiomargarita nelsonii
AGCGTGGGAATGCATGCATCGACGCTCCGCGTCGAGTAAAACAAAGGAGTTCGCTAATGCAACGCGAAGGCAGTTTAGAAGCCCCCACCCGACACCCCCTAGATTGGCAATCCCCTGATTTTTCTAACGAAGCTTCCCTATTCAAAGAATTGGAACGAGTATTTGACATTTGTCATGGCTGCCGCCGTTGTTTCAATTTATGCCAATCATTCCCGACTTTATTTGACGCGATTGATGAATCCGATAGTGGTGAATTAGATAGCGTAGATAAATCTGTTTATTGGGAAGTGGTGGATCATTGTTATTTGTGTGATATGTGTTACATGACTAAATGCCCTTATGTGCCACCACACGCTTGGAATATCGATTTTCCACATTTAATGCTGCGAGCCAAAGCCTTTAAATTTGAGCATAAAAAGACCAAACTGCGCGACAAAATTTTGACTTCCACTGATAGCGTGGGAAATTTATTAGGCATTCCAGTCGTATCGCAGGTAGCTAATGCCGCGAATAAGAGCAAAATGCTGCGAAAAGTCACAGAAAAAGTCGCTGGTATCAGTGCAGAGGCTATTTTACCGAAATTCCATTCCAACACCTTACGCAAACGGGATCGCAAACGGCAGCCAAGCTGCGTAATTGTGGTAATACCATTGGTAATACATAAGGACCAATCGTCGGAATGACTCCCAAGCAAAGCGAAGAGGTGAGCGGCGTGCGATTGGCTTGGGCAATGTTGGCTAATTCATTCACTTCTCCTAAAATACGTCGCGCTCGTTCAACAATCTCACTACCCAGTGGCGTTATTAAAACATGTTGTTTATTGCGTTCAACTAAAGATACGCCTAAATTTTCTTCAAGTAACTGAATTTGTGTGCTTAATGCGGGTTGACTGATAAAACAGCTCTCGGCGGCTTTGCTGAAATGTAAGGTGTCTGCTACGGCGACTAAATAGCGTAACTGTTTTAAAGTGATGTTCATCTTTTCTCCTAAAAAAAAACTACAAGGATTATATAGTCATCCAGATAAGTTTTAACCCAAACCTCAGAGGTTTTGGAAACCTCTGAGGTTTAAAACTAGGACAAAATTTTTCTGGACAAGTATATGTAAGAACTAGAATATATTTATTCTTGTTTATTGGTATTTTGTCT
>LUTY01000721.1 GCA_001640045.1 Candidatus Thiomargarita nelsonii
TTCTCCCCCTTGCCCCATCGCGCCAGCTTGTAAGATCAACTGACAGGCTTCGGGAATGGTCATAAAATAACGACTTACTTCGGGATCAGTCACAGTGATAGGCCCCCCTTTGGCAATTTGTGCTTTAAAAAGGGGGACAACGCTGCCGGCAGAGCCTAAGACGTTACCAAAGCGCACAGTGATAAAACGGGTAGCACTGCGCCCATTCATGGCTTGACAAAATATCTCTGCTGCACGTTTGGTTGCGCCCATAATGTTGGTAGGATTGACCGCTTTATCGGTAGAAATGAGAACAAAGATTTCGCAAGCTTGTGCGGCGGCGGCTTCGGCTATAATTTTGGTGCCTAAAACATTATTACGAACCGCTTCTCTGACTTGTGATTGCAACATCGGCACATGTTTATAAGCGGCGGCATGAAATATCACTTCAGGTTGATAGTGCTCTAAAATAGAGTACACTGCCACTGCATCTACAATGTCACCTAGATGGGCATATAATAGCAAATCGGGAAAATCTTGACGTAATTGCATCTCGACTTGATACAGATTGTATTCACAACGTTCAACAATCACGAGGGCGGTGGGATTTAAGCCTGCAATTTGTCTGCACAATTCAGCACCGATTGAGCCACCGCCACCACTGACCATCACGACTTTGTTGCATAAACCGGCTTCAATAATTTGCCAATCTAATTGTATTTTGGCACGTCCTAATAAATCCTCAATAGCAACATCGTGCAAAGCACTGATACTCACTTGTCCATTGACAAGGTTATCCAATTTGGGCAGAGTACGCACAGGCACTGTACAGCGTTCACAATATTCCACCACACGCCGCATTTGTTCGTCGGTAGCCGCTGGCATGGCAATGACAATCACATCAACTGGCAAGCTTTTGACGATCTCGGACAATTTGTCAATACTCCCTAACACGGGTACACCTTGTACTTTGCCACCATGCAGGCGCACTTGATCGTCTAAAAAAGCGACTGGTAGATAACCGCAGGTATAATTACGCAGCATGTCACGCACCAGCATATCACCAGAGGTACCGGCACCTAAGACGAGGACACGTTGGGGACCTGTTTGACGCTTGAGCTTAGCAAAAAAACTCCTGACAAATGCCGCCGTTACTTTATCTGAAATCG
>LUTY01000722.1 GCA_001640045.1 Candidatus Thiomargarita nelsonii
GTCAATTAAACTAGAGGCGATAGACATACTTCAAACCGTGTTATTGCGAGGCTCATTGACTCGTGGAGAAGCTGCAAGGGCAACTCGGTTACCAGAACGCACCGCACGTACCGTGATTAAACAATTACTTGAGGAAAATTTATTGGTATCAGATACTCCTAAAGGTCGTGTTAGACTTGGCGTACCGGCTGCCGTTGCTAATCACTGGTTTCCAAATTTGTATCAGCTTTAAAGGGTGTGACCTCAATTTAATGTCACATTGGATTTGTAGGGCATACGCGCCAACTTAAGGCTAAGTGTTTGTAAAAAAAAGATTATAGATTATGAATTGTGAATATTGAATTGTGAAATGAAATCTAATTGGTAAATAATTGTTTTTTTATAAATAAACCAACAAGAATTCAACTTCATAATTCACAATTCACAATTACTTTGTTACTTCGTTTCATAATTCGACTTTTAAAATCATATCGATAGCTTAAGTTGGCGCGTATGGGGGGGAGTTGCCACCACGATGCTGGGATGTTCGTTAGTCCCAACTCTTGGGGCCGACTTTGTGTTGGAAGGGGGTGTGGCATGAGCGATTATCTCACACTTACACTCGCTCTGCACTGTTACTTACTTTTATGTCGGAGTCCAAAATTTATTTTGGACGAGCCAAGATAAATCTTGGACTCCTACCAAAATTTCATCACATTTCCTTAATAAAAGTCGATCCTCCGATCGGCTTTAAATCGTCTTTCATGCGTCTATAATTATGTTCATTGTTAAATAGCCAGAGGATGCGGGTTCGTTTGTTTTTTGGGGCAGTGGGGACAGGTGCCCAGCCGTCTGTAAAGATTATGAGTCCGTCATATTCTTTGTTTTTGTCAATGTAGTCTATCACCGGTTGAAAATAGGTACCGCCGCGTCCAATCACTTTTATTTTAGTTTGAGCCTTTTTTAAGGTGAGCGGTTTTCCTTTGATTTCGCTATCGAATTGCAGAACGTCGACTCTTTCAATGCCATATTTGAAGAGTCGATTGATGATCGAGAATGCCTTTCTGAGGTCTTGATTAGTCACCGAGCCGCTGACATCGACGGCAAATAATAGTTTAGTGCAAAAATCTCGACGGCTGCCCAGGTATAAAAAGCCATAACGGCGGCT
>LUTY01000723.1 GCA_001640045.1 Candidatus Thiomargarita nelsonii
CCTGCAACGCAGAGCGTTGCGTTCAGGCATTCCCACGCAGAGCGTGGGAACGAGAACTGTTTATTGATAACTGTTTACTGATAACTAACTAATAACTGATAACTGATATGAGTAAAACTATCGCAATACTACCCGGTGACGGTATCGGCCCTGAAATTATCGTTGAAGCAGTTAAAGTATTGGAAATATTAAATATTTTATTTGAATTAGAACTACAACTGGAAGAAGGCTTGATCGGTGGCGCAGCAATTGATGCCACTGGGCAACCCTTGCCTCCCGAAACCTTAGAACTGGTAAAAAAAGCAGATGCTGTATTATTGGGTGCTGTCGGTGGTCCAAAATGGGAATCCTTGGATATAGCCAATCGTCCCGAAAAGGGACTATTAGGCTTGCGCTCAGAACTTGAACTATTTGCCAATTTAAGACCCGCTCTGCTATTTCCTGAATTGGCTAACGCATCGACGCTCAAACCAGAAGTGGTAAAAGGGCTAGATATTCTCATTGTGCGCGAATTGACTGGCGGCATTTATTTTGGACAACCGCGTGGTATTCATGCCCTTGACAATGGTGAGCTGCAAGGATTTAACACCCTCATCTACAATGAAAGTGAAATTGAACGAATTGCGCGAATTGCCTTTGAAAGTGCCCAAAAGCGGCAAAAACGCCTTTGTTCCGTTGACAAAGCGAATGTGTTAGAAGCGACGGAATTATGGCGAGAAATCGTTACCCGAGTCAGTAAGGACTATCCCAATGTTCAACTCACTCACATGTATGTGGACAATGCCGCTATGCAATTGGTACGGGCACCCAAACAATTTGATGTGATTGTGACAACCAATATGTTTGGCGATATTTTGTCCGATTTGGCTTCCCAATTGACCGGTTCCATTGGCATGTTGCCCTCCGCCTCCTTAGATGCGAACAACAAGGGCATGTACGAACCGATACATGGCTCAGCCCCCGATATTGCAGGACAAAACATTGCCAATCCGCTGGCAACGATTTTATCAGTTGCGATGATGTTACGCTATAGCTTAAATAAACCTGAATTAGCCAACCTGATTGAAGATGCAGTCAGTCAGGTATTACGCGTCAAATGTGGGGTTTTGGCAACCCTATAGGAGGTTGTTCCCCAGATAGAGAAAC
>LUTY01000724.1 GCA_001640045.1 Candidatus Thiomargarita nelsonii
GGTCATTTCAACCTTGAGGGCTACAATAGTACCAATGATCGCGCCGATGATCATGGCAACCGTTAAAACTTCATAGCTAGTTACTTGGCTACCCCAAATCGTGGCAAAAACGGCGATCAACATACCGATCATGCCATAGATATTGCCACGACGGGCGGTTTCTTGGTTGCTTAGTCCCCCCAAGCTCAGGATAAATAGAATGCTGGCGATAATATAGGCAGCAGTAAGTAAACCTTGAGTCATGTGTCTGTTCTCCTATTTATCTCTGAAACATCCGCAGCATACGCTGGGTGACGATAAAACCGCCGCTAATATTAATCGTAGCTACTAAAATAGCCACCGCTGCTAGGATAGTCACTATGCTCGTCATCTCGCCTGACACTTGTAGCAAGGCCCCAATGACGATGATGCCACTGATGGCATTTGTGACACTCATAAGTGGCGTGTGTAAAGCGGGAGTGACATTCCAAACAACTTGATATCCGACGAAACAAGCCAAGACAAAAACTGTAAAATGGGCTAGAAAATCAGGTGGCGAGACATGACCAAGTCCTGCTAATAAACCTGCGCCTATGAGCATAAATAAGGCACTTCCAAAACCACTGGATTTCTTTTCTTCGGGCTCTGCCTGGGGTGGTGCCGGTTCTTTTTTAGGCGGCGTAGCAATGGCTTGAATTTTAGGTTTGGGAGGCGGCCAAGTGATTTCACCGTCCTTGATGACAGTCGCGCCCCGGATAACGTCATCTTCCATATCGACATTAATTTGACCATCCTTTTCCTTACATAAGTCACTCAGGAAATGGCGCAGATTTGTCCCATAGAGCTGACTGGATTGGGTGGGCAAGCGGCTTGGCAGGTCCATATATCCAATCAAGGTGACACCGTGTTTGACGACCACTTTACCCGGTTCAGTCAAAGCACAATTGCCGCCTTGCTCCGCTGCCATATCGACTACCACACTGCCATCACGCATGGATTCCACCATCCCTGCTGTGATCAGTTCGGGTGCTGGTTTGCCCGGTATCAAGGCAGTGGTAATGATTATATCCACTTCCATAGCTTGACGCGCAAACAGATCCATCTCAGCCTTGATAAATTCTGGGCTCATCACCTTAGCATAACCGCCCGCACCGCCGCCTTCTTCT
>LUTY01000725.1 GCA_001640045.1 Candidatus Thiomargarita nelsonii
GCCTTAATACAATTGCTGTGTTCAGAAATCATTACCTTAAAAAATAAACAACCCGTTAGTGAGCGTCGCCTTGCCCAAGTTATCGACGTTGAAGCGGCGATAGAGGGCGCCTTGCAACATGGACGGTTCTTTTTTGCGGACATTGCTAATAATCAAGTGACTAAGGACGGTTTGGCGATGTTGCGATTTATAGCAGCGCAAGGGGAAGGCAAAATAGTCAGTGAAGAGCAGTTGCGGGGACAATGTCCAGATGAATTTGAGGCGACATTGACGAATTTGTTACAGCGCGAGTTGATAGAGCCGTTTGAAAACGGGTATCGGTTTCAGGTGGAATTGATTCGAGAGTGGTTTGGTTGATATTCAGGAGTGCAAGGCGTACCTTGCACGAAATTATTTCGTGATGTAAACCGTGAGAGGATAATAGATGGAAATGATTGCAAAAGCCATTGAGACAACAGGCATCGTTGATGCACAACATCGATTATTATTAGATGAGTCGCTTCCGGTAGCTGAATCAACCCGTGTGCGCGTGATTGTGCTGGTGACAAAACCAGTACCAGAAACCGATAAAAAAGATGACTCTTCAGAACCCTTAACCCCAGCCATGCGATTGGCAACCGCTATTCTCAGGTATCAACGTAGTGAAATTTCTCAAGAAAAGGCAGCGGCACTGGCTGGATTAAACCGCCGAGATTTTCTGGAGGCACTAGCCCGTGAAAAACGCGATGTGTTTAGGGTAGATTTTAATGATTTAAAGGAGGAGTTAGCTCATGGTTGAATGTTCCGTTATTGATGCTTCTCCTTTAATTTTTTTGACGAAGGCAGACAAACTTAACTTATTGCAGCAGGTAATCAATAGAGAGGTGGTTGTACCTGTTGCAGTAGAAACGGAAATTCAACAGTATGGAAATGAAGATATTACCGTGCAATCGCTTGCCCAAACAAGCTGGTTAGTTGTGGTTGATACTCCGCCGATACCCAATGTTATCCAGTCTTATCAATTAGGTGTTGGAGAATCTGCGGTTTTGACTTGGGCTTATGTCAATCCAAACACCGAAGTCATTATAGACGATTTGGCCGCACGTCACTGTGCCTCTGCTTTAGGAATTCCAGTACGTGGCACACTTGGATTAGTGTTGACCGC
>LUTY01000726.1 GCA_001640045.1 Candidatus Thiomargarita nelsonii
TGTCATTGTGAAAGTTTCATTCATTTCAGAATTGCTATCATCGTTGATAGTTATTGTGATGGATTTGTCAGTGGAGTCACCACCTACCCAATATAGAGTCCCAGCGGCTCCGATATAATCATGTCCTTGTCTGGCACTACCTTCTCTCGTGGCATAGTCTATTTCTAGTGTTCCATTTATATCGCCATTTCTCTGAACAGTGAGAGTGACGGTACCGGCATTTTCAACTACTTTAACGATAGGTGTGGTAAAAAATCCGGAACAAGAGGTTTGTGTGGTTTCCCAACCTGGATTGCGGCTATCAAGCCATGCAATAAGTGAGGAGTCATATGCGGTTAGGTGGTTGTTGTCTAATTTTAATTTGGTTCCTAATTTTGTTATTATATTTACTCCGTATCGTATATTAGACAGGTTTTTCAATTCAACTGGGATTTCTCCGCAGAGTTTGTTGTTATGCAGATAGAGAGCCGTTAATTGGGCCAAATTGCCCAATTCAGTTGGGATTGAGCCGGTGAGATTGTTGCCAGACAGCCAGAGAACCTGCAAATAAGTCAAATTGCCCAATTCAGTTGGGATTGAGCCGGTGAGTTTGTTGGAATACAGATAGAGCACCGTCAATTGAGTCAAATTGCCCAATTCACTTGGGATTGAGCCGGTGAGTTTGTTGGAAGACAGATTGAGCTCCGATATATGTCCACCGCTACATGTCACTCTATACCAACTACAAGGCGTATTTGTCACATTCCACCCGTCGTTACGCCACCAGTTATCACCATCCGTACTATTATAAAGAGCGACAAGTGCCTCACACTCTATAGATGGGATTTGAGTAACAGCCGCGCAGTCAGTTGCAGCCTGCGTCAAAGGTAACATTAATAATAACAATGATAGCAATGAAAATCTGACTTTTAACATAATAATTTTCCCTTGTTTAGATATGTCGTCAATGTAAGTATGGACAAGAAAAATGTGATTTGCAAGAGGTTAATGCTTATGTCGGAGTCCAAAATATTATTATTTGGGAGTTGCCTTACCATAAGTCCAGCTCACGCGAGCCTTGATTTTATTAGGTTCTGTCTTTTTAGCCCGATTTGTCAAATCGCTTTAAAAAGACATAAGCCCCATTTTTATTAGCCTCATGCAC
>LUTY01000727.1 GCA_001640045.1 Candidatus Thiomargarita nelsonii
CGATGGCTGGGGGAGAAAGACATGACAAAAAAAAATCAAGATACAGAGCCTACTCATGAGAAATCCTATTTTTTACTTCGTTACTTCGTTTCAAAAAATAGGATTTCTTGGACAGCGTTTAAACGCAACCCGTCGGTTTCGGCAAACCCGCGTATCTCGAACCCTGTTTACCTGGACCATAAGGGAACAGCGAATAAAGATACTTACTATCCCCTTTCTCAGCCCCCAATTCGCTTTTAGCGAGTTTAGTCAGCTTTCGCATAGCAGGCGCTGTTCCGTGATCTTCGTAATACGCCCGTATCATATTAATGATTTCCCAATGCGCCTCACCCAGAACTAGCTCATCTTTTTCAGCCAGGGCATTCGCTAAATCTTCGCTCCAATCGGAGAGATTAACCAGATAACCTTGGGGATCAGTCTCAATGCTTGTGCCATTAACTTCAATTTGCATGGTGTCTACCTCTAATAGTTGACTAAAATAGTAAAGCAATAACCCTACAATAGGGGCTTGATCTGATATATCAAGTATATTGAGGCGGGGTTTTGACAACCCCGCATAAATTTAATCAATTAACCTTGCACGCCTCTTCATTTTTTATCAAATAAGATGAAATAACCCACCCCTGCACCTGTTCGTATTGCACCTTAACCCACACATGTGATTTTAAAAAACGATAATCACCTAAAAATTCAATACAAGTCTCAGAGGATGGTATCTCCCCTATAATTTCATTGGAAGAACCAGGCAATTTATATATACTCAAAACGATAGACATCGGATTTGTCCGTTGCTGATTTCATTTCAACAATGATTAACAATCCATTTTTGATAATGATATCCAGTTCAATTTCTTCGGGATAACCAAACACGATTCCTTGGTCATCATGTTCATCAACATGAATCACTTCAATATCGGGTATTTCCTTTAAAATAGCGGCTAAACCATTTCTAAAAGCGTCCTCCGACTGGCTACCCCAACGAGCACCTATTGCCATTAACCTTTGGTCAAATTTGGACATTTGGAGCTCATGTTGTTTCCACTTTTCGCGATCTTCGGCAATTTTCAGATCAAGCAGTTGCTCCACTTTCTCAAGCCGTTGATCCTGTTTCTCAAACAGTTGCTCCAGTTTTTCAAGCCGTT
>LUTY01000728.1 GCA_001640045.1 Candidatus Thiomargarita nelsonii
GAAATCAACCTTTTTGCTTGGGTTAATCAAGATACCAAGATCATAGTTGATTTCCCGGTATAAGTCTGGAGCGGAGACTTTAAACTCAGGGCACTTTTCGGAGGCTTTTAACACATTATCAATAGGATAGTTCTCATAAACGAGAATATGGTCAAATAGTCCCTGTTTTAGAGGGCTCTTAGCCTGAATCTCCGAGAGTGGGTAATAAGCATGTTCTTTTGAGCTGATGGCATTTTTCTGAACCGCTTGGAGTAATTGACTGAAAGTCAATTCGCCTTTGGCATTGATCCTAACCGGTATGGTGTTCATAAATAATCCCACCATTTGTTCAATACCCTCTATCTCCTCTGGTCGTCCAGCCACCGCAACGCCAAACACCACGTCATCTGTATCATTATACAGGGAGAGCAAAATGGCCCACAGGCTTTGGAGCACGGTATTTAGAGTGACATTGTGCTTGGATGCCTTTTTTTGGAGTGCTGCCGTTATATCTTCAGGTAATTCAAATAGATATGAATTAACCTTTGCCAAGCCTTCTTTCTGATGAGCTGGCAGATAAGCCGGAATTTTGGCCATTTTTTGGTATGAAGAGAGATAGTCTCTCCAGTATTTTCCAGAGTTTTCTCGATCCTGTAATGCCAGCCATTTTAAATAATCTGAATAGGGTTTTGTCAGGGGCAGTTGAGGGAGCTTGCCTGTTTTTAAGGCTTGATAAACCTCTAAGAATTCACTGTACAAAATACCAAGACACCAACCGTCTAAAAGGATGTGATGGAAAGTCCAGAGCAGATGATATTCACTGTCTCCACTTTGGATCAGAGCAATACGCATCAGCACATCTTTTGAGAGGTTAAATGGTCTGTTACGATCAGCCTCCATCAAGTTGGCTAGAAAAGGATCTGTCCCCTTATCCAATTGTCGGATATATTTAAAATCTATTCGTCTTTCTTTTAAAACGATCTGTAGGGGGCGCTCTATATTCTGATATACAAAAAGAGTGCGGAGAATTTCATGGCGTTTAAACAGATAATTCCAAGCTTCTTCAACAAGATGGATATCTAATTGACCTTCTATCCGATAATTCATCTGCTTGGGGTAAATTGCGACACGACGAGCAATAATGGCACTTGCAAACGACAATA
>LUTY01000739.1 GCA_001640045.1 Candidatus Thiomargarita nelsonii
AGGTTGAGCGTAGGGCATGGCATTACAGGTGTAAGGTAATTCGTCGTAGCTGGTTTGATCTAAAGGCATATTGTTTTGATGGTAGAATAAAAAAAAGTAATTATGGACATCCAAGATAAATCTTGGACTCCTCTAAACTACACAGGAGAAATTGATGATAACACGCTTGATTGCAATGTCCCTACTGCTGGTGACAATTGTATCGGCAGAAGAAATGGCTTTTATTGACCAAATGGTCATCAAAGTGCCAATTGGTGATAAGTCTTTGCAAGAGGCTGGTGAGTACCTGAAAAATGAGGCTAAAAAGAGGGGTATTCAACAAGTCGGCTATAGTCCTTTGTACAAAGAGTATCAAGCGTTGGGTTTATCAAACATTAGACACGTCGAAATTTTCCAATTTTGCGATGCAAAAGTTGCTAAAGCATTGACTGAATACAATATGAGCTTTGCAGTTCATATTCCTTGTCGGGTGTCTTTGATTGAAGATGAACAGGGCAAAGGCTGGTTTGTGATGATGAACCCAATGATTTTTAAGTCTTCTATGCTGTCCCCTGATTTGCAAAAACAGGCGGCTTGTGCCTGTGGTAAATTGATGGAAATTATTGGTGCTTCAGCAACGGTGGCACAGTCCACAAACCAGCTTGCCATGGATATTGACCAAACCGTTGTCAAAATGCAGATTTCTGAGGATATTTCTATAGATGAGGCAATTGATTCTCTGACATTGCATGCTAATGATTTGAATGTGAAACGGGTTGGTCATCAAAATTTGACTAAAGAGTATGAAAAACTGGGGCTGCCAAATATCAGACGTACAGAAATTTTCCAATTTTGCGATGCTATAGTTGCTCAACAAATGCTTAGGGATGATATAAGGTATGTGGCTTATATGCCTTGTCAGATTGCTATAGTTGAAGACGAGCATGAGCAAGGGTGGTTTGTGATGATGAATATGGATATGTTTATCGCTTTGTTTTTAAATGATTTAATCAAAAATAGCTTTATTTATTGGTTGACTGTTAATGAAGTTTAACATATCGTGCTTGCCAAAATATTATCCGTCTTTTCAAACTTGAATTTTTTTTTAATCTCTATAAAGGAATATTTATCTATGGCAAATCCTAACACGATGGTGAATACTGCTTTGGCTAGTGTACTGGCAATGGGCTTAGGTACGACATCTACAAATGTGCTGGCTGGTAAACCGGGTTTTGAGAAATGTGCCGGCATCGTCAAAGCCGGGATGAATGCTTGTGGGACGAGCAAACACGGCTGCGGTGGTGTGGCAAAAACCGATGCCGATTCTGAAGAATGGATTTATCTGCCAAAAGGCACTTGCGAAAAAATCGTTAATGCCACTCTCAAGCAAGAAGCCGATGATGCTCAAGCCCAAGTAGAAAATTGGGAAAAATGTGCTGGCATCGTTAAAGTGGGGATGAATGCTTGTGGAACGAGCAAACATGGTTGTGGTGGTGCAGCAAAAACCGATGCTGATCCTGAAGAATGGATCATGGTTCCGCAAGGGACTTGTGATAAGATTGTTGGCGGCATCACCAAATAATACCCTGATGTGGTAATTTTAACACACCCCCTAAATCCCCTTTCAATAGGGGACTCCACGTCATAAAAAAAACGATGACAACGCATTTTCCCCCCTCCCAGATTTCCGGTGCTGGCCTCGGTTTACGTTCTGAGCATTATCAAGATATTCTTACTCACAATCCCCCAGTACCTTGGTTTGAAGTTTTGTCCGATAATTATCTTGGGGACGGTGGACAACCTCTTCATTATTTAGAACGAATCCGCGAAAATTATCCGATTACCTTACATGGTGTCGGCATGTCTTTGGGTTCCGCTGATCCTTTGAATTTGGAATATTTGAGGCGATTAAAACGTTTGGCAAATTGGATGGAACCGGCTTATATTTCTGATCATCTTGCTTGGATTTCTATTAATGGTTGCTATCTCAGTGATTTAGCGCCGCTTCCTTATACCGAAGCTGTCATGGAACATGTTGCCCAGCGCATTATTCAAGCACAAGATTTTCTTGAACAGCGTATTTTGATTGAAAATCCGTCAACTTATGTCGCTTTTAATACTTCAACCATATCAGAATGGGCCTTTATTCAAGGTGTTGTAGACAAAGCGGATTGTGATTTGTTATTGGATGTCAATAATATTTACGTGAGTGCCAGCAATCATGGTTTTGATCCGCTTAATTATCTGAATGCGATTCCCACCGAGCGCGTTAAAGAAATTCATTTAGCGGGATACGAGGAACAAGAAGGTTATCTGTTTGATACACATGGATATCAGGTACATCCGCCGGTTTGGGATTTATATCAAACGGCATTAGAGCGTTTTGGCGCAGTACCGACTTTGATTGAATGGGATACTGATATTCCGAGTTTTGAAGTATTAATGGCGGAAGCGGATAAAGCCGATGCCCAGATCAGAATGATGGCGAACAAGCGTTCAAAAAAGGTGATTTAATGGAATTGGCTGCACTACAACAATTATTTTATGAGGCGATTTTTGATAAATCGAGTACAAGTTCAGAGGCTCTTTGTCAACAAATCACCACGGCGCCCAATTTGACTGTCGCTGACGGTATCGCTATTTATCGTGATAGTATTGTGGGTAAGCTGAGCAATACGCTACAAGCCATTTATCCTGTTTGCTATCGCTTAGTTGGTGAAGCCTTTTTTGAAATGATAGCCAGCACTTATCTTCATCGTTCCCCTTCTACTTCTCCAGATTTAGGAGATTATGGTGAAGACTTTCCAGAATTTTTGGCTCATTTTGAGTCAGCAGCCTCACTCCCCTATTTGCCAGATATTGCTCGTTTGGAGTGGCACTGGCACCGCATTTTTAATGGCGAAGAGACAAGCGTTTTAGATTTCCAAGCCTTAGCCAATATACCACAGGAAAAATGGGGAGAACTGATTTTTCATTTACCTAAAGCCAGCGTTTTATTGGAATCTGTTTATCCGATCCATCGCATTTGGCAAGTGAATCAGCCAGATTATGAAGGTGATGAGTCGGTGAATTTAAACGAAGGCGGCATCAAAATATTGCTTTGGCGACAAAACGATGAAATGCGTATTGATTTACCCACTCCTTCAGAATGGCAATTATTAAAAGCTTTTCAATCTGAACATCCATTTGCCTTAATTTGTGAAGAGTTAGCACAAAATGAAGCAAGCGTTGATGTATCGGCATTACTCACCCAATTTGTGCAACGTGGATGGATTGCTGATTTTAGTTTTTATAGTTAAGGACAAAAAATATACTTCACTTCAATTTCCACTCGTCTATTTTGAGCCCACGCGCTTTTGTTATTAGCTTTAACCAAGGGACGATTTTCGCCATAACCCACCGTCTTTATCCTGTCCTGGGAAATACCTTGGCTGACTACAGGTTAAGTTGTCGGCTTCGTGTAGGTGTTTGACCTTTCCAAGGTTGACTATCTGAGTGTCCCCGAATTTGGATGTTTCTCGCATCCATTTGAGCTAGCGTGCTGGCAATTTCTGTCAGTTGCTGCTTAG
>LUTY01000730.1 GCA_001640045.1 Candidatus Thiomargarita nelsonii
ATCCCTTGTGGTTGCCCTTATGTGGTATATTTATTTTTTGGAGTTGCCTTAAGTGAAATGGCTTCAAATGAGCTTTCCTTTTTTTTTAAACAACTGTTTTCAAATAAAAAAAATATAATCCCTCATCCACTTTGTTAAAGTCGAATTCAATCGGGAATATGGACCATCTTGCCAATTCAATTAATCCTAATTTCGCTCCTTGACTGCCAATATGACGCGCCTTCTGATATTCTTGCTTGTAATAAAGATTGAGTTCATCCTTGTTCAAATTCTGCAAGATAATGAGTTGTTCGCTGAGCGTATCGACTGTTCGTTTATCAAACACACGTCCGCATAACACATAATAATGTCCCTGTTCATAACCCACTACAATGACACTATCGCTTAATTCTGCTGTTTGGGATTGAGGCAGAAAATTGTCAGCGTTTTCAGCGGAATAATAGATAATGTTTTCTGTTTGTTGCACAAATCTGGAAAACACTTTTAAAACAGTTGTGGAACTGTGTTCCCTCTGGTTTATTTGATATCTCAATGTATAGCCTATATCCACCAATATCTTCTGCGAAATCGGGCCGCTGAAACAAAAAAAGATACCTTGCTTGTCGAGCTCTGTTTTAAACTGATAGATATTTTCTATTAGCATTTCAAGTTTATTCTTTAGAAATTGAGAAACTAAGGAACGTGCATGAAATAACTTAGTCAACTTTAAAGGCCACTAGAAAATTTGCCCAAGGCATCGGTATTGCAAAAAACTGAATTGACTTATGGTTTGGAATTAGGTGTTGGCGTGGGTAGTATTGCCGGTATGTTGGGCGGAGTGTTGGCGGTGACATTTCCGCCGGCTGGTTTAATTCTTGGGGGTGGTGCTGTGATTGCGACGACACTCGCAGGTGCCAGTTTCGGCAGCGTTGTTTCGCTTTTAATTGCCCGTGATATTCCTAATCACGAGTTGCAAACTTTTGAAACAGGGATTGCTCAAGGACAAACTTTACTGATATTGGATATACCGACGGCGCAGATTGATGAGATAACTCAACTGATAAAAAACACTCATCCTGAGGCTCAAATTGGGGTTGTCAAACCTGCTAAGGAACGTGCATGAAATAACTTAGTCAACTTTAAAGGCAAACCTGCCAGGTT
>LUTY01000731.1 GCA_001640045.1 Candidatus Thiomargarita nelsonii
CTTTGCCTTTGCGGAGATAGGCGGAGATTTGGGGTGAGTTTTCTTTTTTCAGTTTGAATTTTTCATTTGTAAATGTCCAGACATGGCTAGCATAACTGATTTCACTTAATTTGGAGGGTTTAGCTAACCAGGTGGTTTGAAAGTAGGTGTTATAGCTGGTTTCACGCAGTAGTAAGGGTTTTGGTGTCTTGACCCGTAGGATAATTTTATTTGATAGTTTGAGTTTGCCAATGTCTCCGATGGCGGTATTTTGCCGATAGGGGTCTCTATCTGCCCAAAGCATTTCTTCAAACCAGTTGAGAATGAGTTCTTCTACTTTGGTGTGTAAGTGGTATATTCCTACTTGTCCGATGTAGGCGAGTGTGCAAGCTATTGTTAGTAATAATCCAAAAATTGTAAGTGAATAGCGTTGTGGACGCGCTGCCCAGAGCCCCCATGCAATCAGTACACAGATGCCAACAAAATACCATGGCGTATTGTTGAGACTAGATGATAGTAGGCATATCATCATG
Source organism: Candidatus Thiomargarita nelsonii (assembly GCA_001640045.1). Lineage (GTDB taxonomy): Bacteria > Pseudomonadota > Gammaproteobacteria > Beggiatoales > Beggiatoaceae > Thiomargarita > Thiomargarita nelsonii_A. Next base: position 513 of record LUTY01000731.1, read on the forward strand.
TAGGGGTAGCTGAGGTTGATGCGCTGGTTAGCTTTGGGGTGGGTTTTTCCGACTTTGGTTTCGTAATGGCGTAAGGAGAGAAATAGGCTGCTGAGTTTGATAGTGCCCTGAGTGCTATATGTCTGAGTGCTAATTAGCACGAAAAATAATATGGGTAAGCTGTTGAGTAAAATCATCAATCCGTGAATGGATTGTTGAGTGATGAGGTAAATGACAGTTATTATTAGTGATAATGAAGTAAAATCAATAACAAGATTGAAGTCTTTGTCTGAAAGAGTCCAACGCCATTTGCTCCAGTGTGCGCTTTCTAAAATGATTGCCATCGGTATAGCAAATGGGAATAGCTGGCTTTGCCAGCCCCAAAAGAGTAGTGTGCTGCCGAGTAAGAGGGGGGGTGGTGTCATGTTTTTATGTTTTCCTAATCCATTTAGTACAACGGATTAGGGGAATAAACGGATTATGGCAGTGCCGGTTTGAAAAATGGTTTCTGCTATTTTATTTAGTATTTAATAATCCGTTTATTCCCCCAATCCGTTGTACTAGACTTACATAATAATCAGGTGGATACGCTATCGCTTAATCCACCCTACAATTAAAAAGGGACAAGTCTAATTAATGATTGCCAATC
>LUTY01000732.1 GCA_001640045.1 Candidatus Thiomargarita nelsonii
TGCCTTTGCTGACGCACATAGAGTTTTTCGCGTAGTGAGCGGGTTTTTTTACGTGTTCTTGAATAACTGAAGCCCATGCGATCAAGATGATTCTGAATGGTTCGTAATGGTAATTCTCTTTTTAGTATTTCTTTAAGAATGTCTTGAATATGGTTGGAATTGCATACTTCACCCTTAAGGTGTTTTCCGAAAATAAACTGTCGGATATATTCTTCGATAGTTGGGGGAATATTGGTCCGATGAACCGTTCTATTTCCGGCGATGGTAGAAGGCAGTACATTACCAGTATCTTTAAAATGTTTAATAATTTCTACAACTTGTCTTCTTCCAACGCCAGTGTAATTTGCCGTGCGACTGTGAGCGTCTCTCGTCTGAACCTGGAACGACTGCTCTCTTTCTTTGTTACACTGTTGAAAAACTTGAATCACCATCGACTTTTCATCAATAGAGAGTGGTTTTCCCTTTTTTCTAAATACCTTGTCGCTCATAAGTATTTTTCCATAATAATTGACTATTCATAAGAAAGGCCTATTTTACTTACAATAAAGTGAAATGATTATTTAGTTCCTTCTATGCCCGCGATAACTATACTTCGACGGCGTTTCGTTCCCGAAAGGCTTGAACCAGTTGAGTATTTTCCGTAATGGTAAGCCCTATGGTGCCTTCGCAACGGTTAATGGAGATTTCGATGGCTTTTTTAGGCATGGTTCAAAAACCCCCCATTTAGGGTTACACTGGGGTGGTGAAAAAGAAGTAAATAAAGTTGATTTTCTGAGCCCAAGTAGGTATCAGTTTTATTCCTAGTGAAACCGGGAATAAAAACCGGATCAACTTGATTCCCCAATTAGAACCTTATTTTCACCACCCCAGATTATAGCTAAACATACGGCTTCTTATAAATTTGAATAGTTTGATGACTCTATTTCAACACTAATCAGGTTAAATATGTAAATTGCGGATTTGAACCGTATTTTTATGAAATAAACGATAGACGGCTCGGAGCGTATTGGGCGCAAATAACGCAACTGCTGAATGAATACAATGAGCGCGGTATCAAAAACGCAAGCTGATAACTCTGAACCGCCAGATTAGTTTGCTGAAAATACCAATTACATTAAAAACAACTGACAACTTTACCT
>LUTY01000733.1 GCA_001640045.1 Candidatus Thiomargarita nelsonii
GCGCCTGAGGTAACGGCACTGTCTTTAGATAGAGAGCCTCCAAGCGGTTTCTTAGGCACTATGTGCACTGTCCAAAGACTTATGTTACACTTTTTAAAAATCTATCCAGCCCCCCCTTGACAACTCCTCCTCCGAGACGACTTTTCCCCGAAATACTTGCACAATATCTCTCCATTGATTACCATGACACACTCATTACGACATTGTCATGACACTGTTACAAGAGAAAGTGACAGCAAAAGTAGCAGCTAAGGCCTTGAGGTATTTAAATGAACCAAGAAACGATGAGCAAGTTATTACTGGATTGTTTACATGGTAGAGAAATTGACGAAACTCGTACTGCTGAACTTAACTCATTAAGGGCGGCAGATTGGGAGTCTCTGGTTCAATTCGCGGTCAGACAGAGAGTTGCGCCTTTGCTTTATCATCGCTTAAAGACGGTTTATCCTAACGTCAATATTCCCGCCAGCCTGAAGCATAAATTACAAAAAATCTATCTGGCTTCAGATATGCGGAATACAAGCCTTTACAACGATCTTTCCCAAATAATCAGGGCATTACAATATATTCCAGTTATTGTACTGAAAGGGGCACATTTGGCGGCCGTTGTCTACAGCAATATCACCCTCAGATCGATGGGTGACATGGATATCCTAGTCAGAAAAACCGACTTATTGAAAGCGGAGGAAAAACTGCTGGAGATGGGCTATAGTTCATTCAGAGTGAACGTGATTGAAGTGGCATCTGCAAAACACCACCATCTGCCTCCTCTTGTCAAACAGGGTGCCGTCCCCGTTGAGATTCACTGGACCATTAATCACCCAACCAGTCCTTTTACAATAGACATTGAGGGACTGTGGAACCGAGCGCGACCGGCTACGATTGCGGGTGTCGAAGTGTTGGTGTTATCCCCTGAAGATTTGTTATTGCACTTGTGTTTGCACACGGCTTTCCAAGATCGGTTTCTGACCGGGCTAAGACCCTTCTGTGACATTTGGGAAACTATCCGACACGACCGAGACGAAATAGAATGGGAGCAAGTACGGCTTCGTGCCCGCCAGTGGGGAGCGACCAACTCTGTTTATCTCACACTTTATTTAGCCAAAGCCTTTTTTGGCGCGGCGGTGCCGGATGAAGTC
>LUTY01000734.1 GCA_001640045.1 Candidatus Thiomargarita nelsonii
GATTTTAGAAAGGATAAGTCAAAACCAAACTAACAAGGTTTTGATTTATCCTTTATTAAATATAATCCGAAGTTTTATTGCAAAGGATAAATCAAAACCTAACTAACAAGGTTTTGATTTATCCTTTATTAAATATAATCCGAAGTTTTATTGCAAAGGATAAGTCAAAACCAAACTAACAAGGTTTTGATTTATTTTCAATGCCATATCGTAAGTTCTGCGTGAGCGCGATTTATCGCCTATTCTACTCACCACTTACAACCATATCCTGTAATTTATTTTTGTTTAAAACCTTCTCTAATTCAGGTGTCGTGAAAACCATTTTCTGTTCTTCTCCACCGTCATCGGGTTGATTCGTAGCCGCCAGTATAATGCCCGCTTGGTTCAGATGAATCCAAATGTTTTTCCAGACTTGTTTCAACACACGGAATTTTTTTTGATAATTTTCAGTCTTAAAAAAGACCACATAGCTGGCTACAAATTCATTGTTGACGCTCCCAACTTGGATATTTTCCAACCAAATAAAAGGTTTAAAATCTTTCACCACACCTTGTTCTACCGAGAGTACAGCATTCATGAGAATCTCCTCAACTTTTCTCGGATCATACTTTGGCTCAATAGGTACTTTACACCGTAACCAGTATTGATTATCAGGATAACTAAAATTATGGATCTCAGAATTCGCTACCATGCTATTGGGAATACTGACAATATACCCCAGTCTGGTTTCAATTTGAGTCACTCGCCAATTCATATTAACGACTCTGCTATCATCAAAAGTACCTATTTTGACCCAGTCACCGATGCGAAGAGAACGGTCAATATTAAGCGCAATGCCTGAAAAAACATTTGACAAATTCATTTGAACCGCTAAACCAATAATGACAGTCACCACACCAGAAGTTGCTAACAGACTTGTGATGGGTCTTTCAAACACAAAGGCAATGATGCCAAATAACGCCAAAGTATAAATAACCAAAGCCGTCACAAAACGCATCAATGTTGGAACAGTACGCCCTGTTGTTTCCTCTAATGGCAACCAGAAAAAACGTTCTATCGCCATATTGAGCAAAATAGCCGGTATTATCCACCACAGCACCTCAAATACTCTTATGACAGTTTCTAGCGGAACGAGGTGG
>LUTY01000735.1 GCA_001640045.1 Candidatus Thiomargarita nelsonii
TCCACATACATCACACGGCGGAAACGGGGACCAGCGGGTAGACCATTTTTATCCTTACAAGCGATTTCACAAGCACGGCAACCGATACAGTCTACATTATGATGAATAAAGCCTAATTGTTGAGCTGGTATAACCGGCTTATAGATCACACGTTTATTGCGTTTCAATGCCTCTTTGATCTTGCGTTTGCCTTCTTCGCTTTGCAAATTAACGTTGTTATTAGCCATTTCAGAAACTCTCCTGATTTAAATGAGCCCTAGAAATCACGACGAAAGACATGACTACGTGCCGTCGCCAGTTTATCCCAACCTGGGCGATGGCTACGTTTTTCAGCCTTACGCAGTGCCACCAGCACTGTATTATAAGCAAACGCACCCGCCGGACTGGGTTCATCCAAAGTCAGAAAATCAGGATTACCGGCTCTGTCCCAACCTTCCTCATCCAAATCCATCCAAGCACCTTCATGCACCACAACCACGCCTGGCATACAACGTTCTGTCACATAAGCCGGTAGCACAATACCGCCCCGATCATTGAAGACTTCCACCGTATCACCGGTTTTGATACCGAAACGCTTCGCATCTGAGGCGTTGATGGTCACTTCCTGTTCATAAGTCTCGCGCAACCAAGGAATATTGTGAAAAATACTATGAGTGCGCCAGCGAGGATGCGGACTGATCATATGGAAAGGATGCTTTTTTGTTTTTGGACTGTTTAAGGATTCCCAAGGTTCGATCCATTTTGGAATCGCAGGAATTTCATAGCCATAAGCCGTTTTAGTCCAATCTTTGATGGTAGCCAAACGGGTGGAAAAGATTTCAATTTTGCCAGAGCGTGTTTTCCAGCGCTTACCTTTTTCCACATTATCTTGGAAAGCCACTTGCGGACGCGCCAGTTTAAATTTATAGACACCGCGTTTTTTGAATTCTTCCCAGGACATCGTCACACCTTGGCGTGCCATCACCTTCTTTTCCCACCAGTCACGCAGATAGGCTTCATCAACCGCATCGTTAGAGCGGAAATAATGACGACTAGCCTTGGGATTGTACTTTTTCCCAAAGCCCAAGCGATACGCCAGTTCTGTAAATACCTGAAAATCGGTTTTACTCTCCCCTAAGGGTTCAATGACTTTGGGACGG
>LUTY01000736.1 GCA_001640045.1 Candidatus Thiomargarita nelsonii
AGAAGATTCAATCCCATCAATTTGGAGAATTAACAGTGCGTGGTGGTTTATCTAAATGTCTGAATCAGAATTGACAGAATTTGAGAATTAACAGAATAAAACCTAAATTCATTACGATTTTCAAATTCTGATGTAGCTAGTACAGGAGGGCGGAAATAGCCGTACTATTTCAACAAGCGCTTCTTTTCTGGATTACTCTATCACAGTTGGGCATTGGGGTTTGCAGCAAGTGCTATATCTGTCGTGCTAACTATTTAATTATTTAAAATTAAAAACTTCCCCAATTTGTAATGCTAATCTTTTGAGTAGTTTAGTGTTGTAGTATATTCCTTGTTCTTGCATAGCACGCGCACATTCTGAAAAAGAGGCAATTTTTCCTTGTTGTTTAGCTTTGAGTAAAACGCCCAGTGTACCAGTGACTGAAAGCCCCATATATTCGGCGAGATTACGTCCCATTTTTTCATCAAGAATGACATAATTTGCTTTCATTTTCAGAGCCATATTCAATGTATGTTTTTCACCTTTATCAAGTGTCATCAACATAAGATTTGAATCACCATCCACAGATTTAACGAGGTTTAGCCAATCTAATTGTGTTAAATCCGGTACAATAATTTCTCCGCCCTCAGCACATTCTTCCACCACTTCTTCAACCACATAAATTTCATTAAATAAAGCTGGTAGCAAGTCAAGTTGATTTATGCTAGAAAGGGCAATAATCGGTGTGGTGTTAGAAAAAACAATCATAATAGGGACATTTCTCGGTTAAAATCATCTTGTGAATTTTCAAGCAAAACAGCACCGGCTTCCATAGCTTGGTATAAAAATGTTATTCTTGGCATATTTAGCCATTGTGCCGCCATACCTGATGAAATTTTTCCTTCTTTAAATAAGGAAATAGCGGTTTGTTTTTTGATAAATTCACCAAAATCTTCAGCGTTGAGATGCAAACTCAACAGTAATTCAGCTGGACATTCTATTGAAATTATATTTTGCATGTTGTTCTCCTGTTTATAAAAATACTATATGATCTGAATCAGAATTGACAGAATTTGAGAATTAACAGAATAAAACCTAAATTCATTACGATTTATTCTGAAAATTCTGATTCAGACACAGAATAGAGAGAGATAAATCA
>LUTY01000737.1 GCA_001640045.1 Candidatus Thiomargarita nelsonii
TCAATACTTGTGTAAATAATCCTGCCACTCTAGCACTGATTATTTTAATAGGATTTTTAGTCCTGATTGTGGGTGTGTTTGTATAAAGCTTTTGTACAGCAGTAACGGTATCAAGCACTAAGGCGAGACGTACCGCCAATCTTTCTGTAGAAAATCCTATTTTATTCAATGGCATAAACCACCATTGCAAGGCGGCGATAATATCCTGAGTTTCAGTCGTTGTGATGAGTAGATGGGCGACAAGTACAATGATAATCAGCACTGCCACCCGTTCCAGTGCCAATAATAATCCTGCCATATTTGGCAACCAAGTCAATTCTGGAGAATGAAACCATAAATTAAGAATAAACAAGGATAAAAACAGCCAGCGCAAGCGTTTTAAGAGTGGTAATACTGATGAGACACTGGCATGGATTTTAAATAGCAAGATCAATAAAGGCAATCCCACAATAAACATTATTTGACTGGTTACCGCCAATCCGGCAACCAGTAGGATAAAACAGACAAGTCGTATAACAGGATGCAAATTATCAGTTATCAGTTATCAGTTATTTATCTTTTCCATCATCGTCCACACCCTTGTTAGTGTCAGACTCACCAAAGTCGCTGGCAGGCTCTTTATCCAAAGCCAAGGCATTCAAATCCCACTCATCATCCACTGTCTCTTGTCGATTATCTGTATCATCACTGTCAAGCCCCTCTAGCAATTCGTCTAGTGACAAATTCTCGTCTAAGGATAACTCATCAGCCGCGCTCTCCTCTTGACCGCTTTCTAAGGAGAAATTATCATCTAACTCTAGCGATGACAACTCATCCGCCACGCTCTCCTCTTGAGCGCTTTCTAAGGAGAAATCCTCATCTAGCTCTAGCGATGACAACTCATCAGCCGCGCTCTCCTCTTGACCGCTTTCTAAGGAGAAATTATCATCTAACTCTAGCGATGACAAGTCCTCAGCCACGCTCTCCTCTTGACCACTTTCTAAAGAGAAATCCTCATCTAGCTCTAGCGATGACAAGTCCTCAGCCGCGCTCTCCTCTTGACCGCTTTCTAAGGATAACTCCTCATCTAGCTCTAGCGATGACAAGTCCTCAGCCGCGCTCTCCTCTTGACCGCTTTCTAAGGATAACTCCTCATCTA
>LUTY01000738.1 GCA_001640045.1 Candidatus Thiomargarita nelsonii
AAAAATGTCCTGTACTGAGCCTCATTTTATAAAATAAATTAACGCGATGTGAAACTTTTTTAAAATTCGACGCGGAGCGTCGAAGCAGGCATTCCGCCGCGAAGCGTCAATCCTTTATGGTTGCCCGACACGATATGGCAGTTTTGCGATGCAAAGGAACGATAAATAAACACATTTATTGGATATCTTTTTTATATTTCAACTGTGAAATGGAACAATCTTCAAAACTCATATCATCCCGCACTCCAAGGTAAGTGGGCTGATAAAGATTTCCAACCGCATACAAATATCGAACCTCAACAATTGAATTCACTGCGGGCACTTCTTTATTTGGCGGGATTGTTACATTCCCCACAGCGACCCGTTTTTTACCCTCGATAACCGCTATCCCAACACTACGCTTCTCATTTATCGTTGTCACAATGACAGATGCGGTGGCATAGAACTTGAATTTGAGCTGATTTCCACCGCTGTTTGGTCTCCCTGGCGTATAGGGCGCCGAATGTTTTTTGAAAACAACACCCTCTGCCGTTTTTAACCGCTTATATAATTTTTGTTTTGCCGCAGACGTTTTTGCCGTTTTAACAACGACGATTGAACCCTTAAAACCCAATTTCTCTAGCTGTAACAGCCTTTCGCTATAATCCGTTGCTCTGATATCTGTCTTATTAATTTCTAACAGATCAAAAGCAAACAATTTTTCCCCCACCGCTTCACCATCTACTAAATAACTCTGCTCAACTTTTGCAGCACTCTTTAAGATCGTATCTGGCGCACCAACGCTGAATCCTTTTCGGTTAATCGCTGTGATGGTATCCGTTTTGTGGATAAGCATTCTCTTGCCATCATATTTTTCCTGCGCCCACCAATTGTCGTCATTGATGAGTTGGCTCACTTTGGATTCTTCAATAAAGTTTAATAATTGACATTGGACACCGGTATCTCTCGAATCCGTGTCTACATACTGCGCCCCTTCGTCGCCGGATATATAACCTTTTGAGGTTTTGTCTTTCACCAGTTTGTCATATATTTTTTTGGCGGAAGCGTAATCAACCGGTGTTTTTGTTTTAGTCCCCGTCTTGAGCGTGGCTCCACGACGACCATAAGCAAAGTTCACAATAAATTGGTTGCTATCCGC
>LUTY01000750.1 GCA_001640045.1 Candidatus Thiomargarita nelsonii
CGCTGACCGTTTTGACGACAAAAGAATGTAAAGTATGGAAATATGTCGGTGCTAAATGTACTTCTTGGCAAGATAAAACTGACTTGAAACATCAATTAAATGCTTTTCTTCATCAATAAGCGAGGAGGACTAACAACATGCTAAGAATTTTTGTTTTGATAAGTTGCTTATCGTTGTTTTTGATAAGCACAACTGTTTCGGCACTGCCCGATAAAGGTAGTTGTGCCAACTATGATTTTTCATCTGTGATGGATAAACAGGGGGTTATTGACACCAGCCGGTATGTGCGTGTTTTGCGCGACAATGCACCGTTGTATAAAGAGGCTGAGAGCCAGACTTCAAATGGACAATTAGGATTTGGAGATTATTTGTATCCGCTACAAGTCGTCAAACTGAATTATGGTAAGCAACAACGTATCCAAGTCAGAAAAGTTGGAACACGCACCGCACCCGCACTGGGATGGATGGAGGCACATGACTTATTATGTGGTGTTAAACCACTTCAGAGTCCGGATGGCTTAGCTCGTAAAGTCTTTATAAAAACACCTAGCCGTCGCGATCCTAGCCAGAGTACGGTATCGGCCTATAAGTCTTATGAGCAGGACTGTCCCAGCGAAGGTTGTCAACAACTTTCCCGTTTTCGATTATACTTCATTTATGCCGAGGACGAGATCAATCAGCGTTATCTGATAATAGATAAACATACCTTAGAAGGTCATTCTTCACCCCCACCGTTGGTGGGATGGGTAAAACGTGACGACACAATTCCTTGGAATACTACTTTAGGACTACGTCCCAAAGAAGATGTTGATCGCATATCGACCTATATCCAACTTGAAGATCGCCACAAGAAAAATAGAACAGAAGGCGTAGAATTAACTGGGGGAAAGATTTGGTACAGCTTTGAAAACCATATCCCCATATTAAAGATCACGGAAGATCATTATCATGTCGCAGCACCAAGCATTGGTATGCAAGGCTTTGATCGGTATGAAGAGGATATTCTAACCCGTATGAAATTAGTTGATGTCTTCTTTCTAATAGACGGAACAGCCAGTATGGACCCACATATCAACGCGGCTAGACAGGCTGTCCAAGAAATTGGTAGAAATCTACGTCAACAGCCTGATTTTGCAGAAACTTCATTCCGTTTTGGGTTTAGAATTTACCGAGACACTTATGCTGACAATATTCTGTCTGCTTGTCAAGGAGGGGTTTGCGAGGGAATGTCATTGTCATCAAAAACCTGTGAGTCAGATAATGATGACACGGAGGCTAATTGGCAAGCATTTGTTCGGCAACTTGGCAAAGTCAAAGCAACACACGAAAAGAGTGATGGTTATCCTGAAAAACTATTCGATGGCTTACGTCAAGCTATACTCGACATGATACCGTGTGACAAGCGTGCTAAACTCCTCTTTGTGATTGGCGATCATGGTGATAGAGAAGATGAAGTGCCCCAAGATATTGTTGACAATTTGAATAACCATTTTGCTAAGAAACTGGTTTTCTTTATTCAAACGCCCAATAAATCATCTCAGGCGCGTACTCCCTCTTCTTATCAAAAGGCATATACGGCTTACAATAAGCAAGCATTTCAAGTACTTTACAAAATTTTACCGACTGAATTTAAAGGGCAAAGAATACAACATGGTGACTATTTTTTGTCTCTTAGTCAAAGTTCGTTGATCACACAAGTGGTAGAACGAGTTAAGCAGTATTCGTCAAGTAGAGTTGTCAATGAGCTTAAACAAGTTTTAGCGGGTGGAGAATCCTTACAGAATATCCTTAACCGAAGTGTGCAACAAGGTGGTATGCCCGTCATGTATTGGAAGTGGATTCAAGATACGGCCTGTTCTGAGTTAGGTGATCAATGCAACACGACAGTTGATCATAAGGTCGTTGATTTCTATATTCCAGTTGATAAAAACAAAGTCCAAGAAGAAGTTTGGATGACGGCATCTAACTTAGATGATTGGTTAAGCTTACTGAAACCATTTGAAAATTTAGGTGCTTTGCCAGTATGGAAACAGCGAGAAGTATTTGCCCAATTGCTTAGAAAACAAGTACAAGAAATTCTTGGTGCATATCCGCAACAGGGACTCACGCTGGGTGAAATGGCGGCCCAAGCCAAAAAAAAGGTACTGCCCATGCGTCAAAATGGTCCGCTGTTGCAATATAAAATCGAGGAAATACGTGAAGAAATAGAAGTATGTGAAGTGACTAGGCTGATAAATTGGGTGAATGCTATTAGGAAGGTATTGCAAAGGGTGTACAATGACTCCACACAAAAACCGGTGTTTAGTTTGGAGTACCCAAAAAGAAAAAGTCGTTGGTGGGGAGGAACAGATTGTCCGTTGAGTGATAAGGGTAAAAGAGTCCCTGAATTAAAGTTTGGGCGAGTCGTGGCGCAGGCACTCGGTCCAGATGATAACTACCGCTATGATCATCGCTTATATGGACAAACCGTTTATTGGTTGCCTATAGATTTTCTGCCATAGCGGCGGCTCAAAACAGACCTTCAAGGTTTTCAAAACCTTGAAGGTCTAATTTATGAACTCCTTATTAATAAACGAGGAGACTAACAAGATGCTAAGAATCTTAGCTTTGGAGATTATTTGCTACCGCTACAAGTTGTTAGACTATCTTATGGTAAACAACAACGTATCCAAGTCAAAAAAGTGTAGCGTAAAGATTGGGGGATGGATGGTATAATAAATACCAAATGAACAACTCACACATAACAGATAGGTTACCAAAAAACTGGACAGCAATAACTTATATTATCTTGATGATAACGTTGTTGACGAGTGCTTGGATTGCTTATTCTGCTGCTTGTGACTATGAGCATCAAACCGAGATAATGACTGATCGGTTACACACACAGCCTAAACTGATAACGTTGCTTAAATGGATTGGTGAAGGTATTACTGCCGGTAAAATTTATCGGGGTTATTCTCAAGAAATCGAAGAACTAAAGGCAATCACAGCGGCGAGAGATACTTATAAAAGACGTGCCATTCTAGCAACTCTGGTTTTCTTTATAGTCTCCAGCGTTTTTCTAGGATTCATTTATGTAGCTCTGTCAAAAACAGTCTTTTTTTTGGCTACCATGCTGGTGGTGTCATTAATTGCGCTAGCCGTGGGACTATTTGCACCCATTTTAATGATTATTAGCTATAAGGATATTCCTATCCTTGGACAGGTGGTGTTTATGTTTCAATCAAAAGGCATCGTTACAACCATTGAAACATTGTGGACTTCCGGTAATCTACTGGTTGCTATTCCGTTATTTTTATTTAGCGTGATGATTCCCCTTTTTAAAACCATTATCATGGGATTGGCTTTATTGGCACCGGTTCACCCCATTGCGTCTCACAGTATGCGTTTGATCAAACATATTGGGAAATGGTCAATGGCGGATGTGTTTGTCGTGGCTTTACTATTAACTTACTTTACCGTCAATAGAGACGAATCTACCAATGCTGAGGTGCAAATAGGATTGTATTTTTTTCTGGGTTATGTGATTTTCTCAATGATTGT
>LUTY01000740.1 GCA_001640045.1 Candidatus Thiomargarita nelsonii
AAACGGCATTTGCCGTTCCCCAAATACTCTATTGTTCTCTTAGTATCTTTGCGGTTTGCTAGTTCAGTTTGAAGTATATCCATATAATCTGTCGGATTGCCCCTACGTCAAAAAAACTGATAACTGAAATGCTTGATCCACAACTTTTACGGCATGATTTGGAAGAGGTTACGGAAAAATTAGCGCAGCGTGGTTTTGTTGTTGACCAAACTCGCTTTGCAAAATTAGAAGCCAGCCGTAAACAATGCCAAGTAGAAACCCAAGAATTACAAAGCGAGCGCAATCGCAATGCTAAAGCCATCGGCAAAGCCAAAGCAGCCGGTCAAGAAATCACGGCACTGCTGGAAAGCGTCTCCCAAATGGGAGATCAACTCAAAGCCCGTGAAACTCAATTAGAGGCGATTCAAACGGAACTGAGTGATATTCTGATGGGAATGCCCAATATTCCTCATGAAACGGTGCCGATAGGTCGCAAGGAAGAAGATAATCTTGAAGTGCGCCGTTGGGGAACACCCAAAACTTTTGATTTTTTCCACAAAGATCATGTAGATTTAGGAGCTGATTTAGGATTGCTTGACTTTAAAACCGCTACGAAAATTACTGGCGCACGTTTTTCATTGATGTTCGGTGGCTTGGCACGGCTGCACCGCGCATTAATTCAATTTATGCTGGATTTACATACAGAAGAACACGGCTATATTGAAGTTAATGTACCTTACATGGTCAATGCCGACAGCCTACGGGGTACTGGGCAATTGCCTAAATTTGCAGACGATTTATTTCATATTGCCGAACAAGATTATTATCTGATACCCACAGCTGAAGTCCCGCTGAGCAATATTGCCCGCGACATGATTTTGAAGGCAGACGAATTACCCGCTAAATTTGTCTCTCACACGCCCTGTTTTCGCAGTGAAGCGGGCAGTTATGGCAAAGATGTCAGGGGCATGATTCGCCAACATCAATTTGAAAAAGTTGAATTAGTACAATTAGTCAAGCCAATTGATTCCTATACCGCTTTGGAGGAATTAACGGGACAGGCGGTTGGTCAATTCATATTGAACCAGACAGTGGTGACTATTTTATTGACCCTGATCCAAAAATAGCTTTCCAAAAAGCGAAGCAAAAACATCCAAC
>LUTY01000741.1 GCA_001640045.1 Candidatus Thiomargarita nelsonii
GGATAAAGTAGGGTGGTAAATTTGTAGCCGGTACGCCAACATCTATTTTTGGGATGGGTACGCTAATGGTTTCCTCTAGCGAAGAATCAACGGATACCGTCTTATTATCGTCTAAGCATCCGGATAAAGTGACCAATAACAAAACGACGGTGCCTACCCATTGCAATATGTCTGTCATCATAAAACCTCTTAAAGATCCTCCAAGTCAAGCTTGGACTCCAAAATACATTAAATGTTAAGGCACACCTGGTACCATCATATTACGCATATAAGAAAAAGGAGAAGTAAAGGAGGATTGACCACGGTGGATATCGCCTACCATATAACCCATTTGTATATGCATGAGGCTGATCTTATCAGCCATGATTTTGACACTCTTACGCATACCACTCATATCTTTAGCCATAGCGTTTTGAATCTCCTTAATCCCGCCTTCCATTTCCGTCATATTGATATCCATACCCATAACGCTGGCATTCATGTCGATGATGTTGGTGTCTAAATCCTTGAGTGTATAGCGCATTTTCCTAACATCGGTCTCCATCAGAACAAATTGCTGACGCATGATCATCATGTCTTTCGACATTTGTTGAACATTTTGACTCATAACGATCACAGCATTTGTCATCTTTTCCATATAGCTCACCATGTCGAACATGAGTTTGCCCATAAAGCCACCGCCTAAGGCGACGGCAAGAAAGATGATTACCGTTTTCAATGAGAACTTTTTAGTAGCCGTGTTTGCTGTATTCATAGTGGTTTTTGCTAATTTATTGAATATAAATTACACATCGGTGACTGGGATAAGTGCCGGAAAAATCTTTATCATGTAGGGTGGAGCGCATCGCGTAATCCATCCTATTTTGGTGGATCACGCTCAGCTAATCAATGCCTACAGCCTACGAGACATCGTAGGTCGTTATAAACATTAACCTGTGATGTTTTAGCAACCTCGCAGGTTTGCCGGCAGATATGTTGATTCTATCACAATTGACAAACTGATAAGTGCTAAGCTTGCCCCTCCTTCTCGTTTCAATTTGCAGTGTCATCTAACATACGGATTTCATGACGTTGAATAATAGGCGGTATGCCAGCCTGATTAAGTTTGAGCCAGATTTGTCGCCAAACCATCTCATT
>LUTY01000742.1 GCA_001640045.1 Candidatus Thiomargarita nelsonii
CGAGACATTCATTTTTTCTACCATAGCCTTTGTCCTTCTTGCGCTGAATATAATTATGCAAAGCGTCAACAGCGTACTGATCTCAAGGGACGAGTTGCCTTTGTGACGGGGGGCAGAATCAAGATAGGTTATGCAACCGTTTTAAAATTACTGCGTGACGGGGCGCGGGTGATAATGACGACGCGATTTCCACACGATGCCGCCCATCGTTATGCCCAAGAAGCGGATTTTGAGACTTGGAAACACCAATTAAAAATCTATGGCTTAGATTTGAGAAATCTCCCACAGGTGGAAATTTTCATTAATCATTTAGTGCATTCTGAACCCTACCTAGATATTATCATCAATAACGCTGCCCAAACGATCAAAAGACCAGACAATTTTTATGCCCATTTAATGGCAACAGAGACGACGGCTTTATCTAATAAAATAATAGAATTATTAGGTAATTATAATAATAACTTACCCATAGCGTCGATTCCGGACAAAGCGGCATCACAACTGATTACAACACCGGATTTTCCGGCTGGAAAATACGATATTGATGGACAAGCGTTGGATTTGCGCTCCCACAATAGTTGGGTGGCAACATTAGAAAATGTGGACACTATTGAACTTTTGGAAGTGAACTTAGTGAATGCCATTGCTCCATTTTTATTTAATAGCCGCTTAAAGCCTTTGCTCCTAAATTCACCACACGCGAAACGCTTTATCATCAATGTCTCGGCGGTAGAAGGACAATTTAGCTACGCCAACAAAACCCATAGACATCCTCACACTAATATGGCGAAAGCAGCGTTAAACATGCTAACTCGTACCTCGGCAAAAGATTACGCACGGGATGGTATTTTTATGAATAGTGTAGATACGGGATGGATTACCCAAGAAAATCCCTATCCTCTGAAAACGCAACAGCGTCAAAATGGCTTTGTGCCACCACTTGATATTATAGACGGAGCAGCAAGGATTTATGATCCTATTGTTCAAGGGAAACCTATTTATGGGCAATTTTTGAAGGACTATCAGCCTACGAATTGGTAGGTTTCGGTGCAAGGTAAGTACCAGGGCTGCATCGTGGTATAGTTATCCAGAAAAGTTTTTTCCTTTGTAAAGACCTCAGAGGTTTTCAAAACCTCT
>LUTY01000743.1 GCA_001640045.1 Candidatus Thiomargarita nelsonii
CAAATTTGTCTGTCCATTAGAAGAAGATAAGGTTAAACAATTGAAAGAGTTAATGAAAACGGCAGCCAAGCCGAGAGTGCGTCAACGCTCACATGCGATCCTGTTGAGTTTTGATGGCTTTTCAATTGACCAAATTGCCGATATTTTAGGTGTGGGTCGTGATGCCATATCAAGATGGCTGGATTCTTGGGAACAATCTGGTTTTGAAGGATTGAATGATCAACCACGTCCAGGAGGCCCCTGCAAATTGACACCCGAATAAAAAAAATTAGTGATTGATTTAGCTAAAGAAACTCATCTTTCTCTTCCAACTATTCAAGCTCAATTAATTGAAAAAACGGGAAAACGGATAAGTGATTCAACGCTCAAACGTATCCTCAAGGCCGCCGGACAATGTTGGAAAAGAATCAGAAAATCGGTCAAAGGCAAACGAAATCAAGAAGATTTTGAAGCCGCGAGCTTAGAAATTGAAGAGCTAAAAAAACAACATCGCAATGAAGAGATTGAATTATGGTTTTTTGACGAGTCAGGTTTTGATTTACAACCAACCGTTCCATATGCTTGGCAACCTATCGGTACAACACTAGAAGTGCCTTCAGAAAAAAGTCAACGTTTAAATGTTTTAGGTTTTTTAACGCCAGATAATCGTTTTGAATCGTTTTGTTTTGACTGTTCAGTTGATAGTGATGTGGTTGTGGCCTGTTTTGATGAATTTTATAAAGGCAATTCTGCGAAAAAACGGGTTGTTATTTTAGACAATGCCTCTATTCACACCAGTTCTAAATTTATAGAAAACATAGAAAAATGGGCAAAAAATGGCGTTTTCATTAAATATTTGCCCACTTATTCTCCAGAATTGAATATCATTGAAACATTATGGCGTTTTATTAAATATTGGTGGTTACCCTTTGAAGCTTATTATTCTTTCGATAATTTGGTAAACGAGGTTGAAAAAATTTTGAGGAATATTGGTTCAGAGTTCAAAATTTGCTTCTCTTAAAATACCTCATAATTCATGATTCAGTACTTATTTTGGGTTCAATGCCGGGTGATTTATCGCTTAAATTAGCCCAGTATTATGTTTATCCACGAAACCGTTTTTGGATGATTATGGGTTCTTTATTTGGAGCCAGTCCA
>LUTY01000744.1 GCA_001640045.1 Candidatus Thiomargarita nelsonii
ATTGCTGAATGATTTGTTGTGCTATCGTACTCTTACCCACTTGACGCGGTCCTCGTGCTTTTAGGGCTGTTTGATATAGGTAGTCTAAAAATTCTTGACGATCTGTGTATATTTCTTCTGGTACTGATGGTTTGATTGCCCAATTGGTTTTCATGGTAATTTGATTCTCTCCGGTATTATTACTTAAAAGAAGCTTGATTCTATAAGAAAACATGGCAAGCACGATGATAAAGTGCTGTCAATTTTTCTGTGTCATTCAGTGCTACCAATTGTGAAATTTTCGGAAATAGTGCGTTAAAAATAGGCCCAATCAAATGATAAAGTACTTAATAGTATCTTATCCAACTGAGTCAAAAATAAGGTGATAGCCGAAATGGCGGTCATACTGGCTGCAAAGTGCCATCTAAAACGTTACGCAATGGTTGCAAACCTGCGTGGCGACATAGAACTCCGATGCAAGGATATGATATGGATGCAGGACGGGGTTTGCAACCATATCATATCATGCCGGCAAACCCCGCCGGTTAATTTAATTGAGTTTACAATGACCTGCGGGGTATTGTTCTCCCCGCCACAAGCTAATTGTCTCAAGAGCAAAGCCTGTTAAAAAGTTGCACATCGCGTTAAGGTAAGGCGATGTGCAACTTCTAGCGCACTTTAAAAACCATCTCTTCTGGCGGCAAACACCTTTTATCATCGCAAGCCTGAAATTGGAGTCTGACTGACAACGCCCCGGGCATTTGCGAGAGCAATTTTCCATGTAAACGCACTTTTCCCTGATAAAGTGCTAAAGTGGATCGTTGAAATGAAAGCCGGAGATAGTCGGGTTTGGGATAAAAAACTTGTCCCAGTTGTTCGCCATCTAGGCGAGTGCCAATCAAATTTTTTTGGAGCGGTTGATGGGCGTTAATATGCCAGCCTTCACGCATATTGAGTTCTACCACAATCCAATTGTTCACCAATTTTGCCATCGCCTTCACCGCGCCACGCGCCCCATACCGTCGCATTCCAAGCTCGCCGTGGAGTAACTCATCTGCCGCCAGTAACATATAAGCATAACGGCTGGGGTATTTTGTAATTGCCTCAGAAAATGCATTTAGGGTAGCATTGGCTTTGTCACGATAACGCGGCTCTCC
>LUTY01000745.1 GCA_001640045.1 Candidatus Thiomargarita nelsonii
GGTGTCAAGTATAGCAACAAATTTGGCGAGATTGTCATAATAATGACAATCAGATAGCGATTTAGAATGACGAGAATAAATGATGTCTTGTGACATGTCACGCCATTTCAAAGCTGTGTTATCGTGGTATCGATAGCTCGCAACAAGTGACTTTCGGGTAAAACATAAGGAAAAAAAATTGATAATGCGAAAAACAAAACGATCTTTAATGATTGGTATCACCATAGCTACTTTGGGCTTACCAATTGCCAGTTGGGCAGATAATGACGATAGGGCTAATTTTTCAACGGCTACTGGTACATTGCACATACCGAAATTAAATGTAGATGGTGTCAATATACTGAATAGCCTTGAAGTGAAATTTGATTTTGCCACACAACAATTTTCCATAGAAGGCTTTACCCCGGTGCCAACATCGCCTATCGAGCTTGAACAACTCGATGACAATTCATATCGCTTCAATGCAATAGCGGGGCAATCGTATGTGGTTGAGCTATTCAATGTTCCGAGAAGTTGGGAGGAAATCGGTGGAAACAATTGCACTGGCGATCATACTGGAAAAAGGGGGGTTGGATTAAAGATCACTGACTCTTCATCCACAGAAATAGCAAAGCAATGTGAGCGACAAGGATTTGGCAATGTTCACAATTCCATGAAATTTGACGTTGGTGTCGGTGGTGAAATTCAGATTGACGTTGTCCCGAATTCAGCAGATGTTGATATCTCTGGGAAATTCAATATTCGCGTACAAGCTGAACACGACGATCCAAGTGTTGCTTGGGATGCCCATTTTGAACCCAATAATCTGGCAGTCAATGCTTATCCCATTGGCATAGGCGCACAAAATGCACTCACGAGCCAGATGGAGGAACGCAATATCAGCTTCGGCACAAGTAATGCCGATTTTGATTGGTACCATTTTGATGCCACTGCGGGTCAACATTATCTGATTGAAGTATTTAATGTGATTAGACTTTTAGAAACAGAGGGGGGAAACAATTGCACTAGCGATCATCGTTCAAAAAATGGTGTTGGATTAAAGATCACTGACTCTTTATTTACAGATATAGAAAGTGTCTGCGAGCCAAGCGGTACTGGTAACGTTCATAATCGGATTCAGTTTAAATCGGGCCTTG
>LUTY01000746.1 GCA_001640045.1 Candidatus Thiomargarita nelsonii
TGTCGTTTGCCTGGTACCTTGGATCAAGTCAAACGCCTGACACAACACGAGGCATTTGATATCAAAAATCCAAACAAGGTGCGTGCTTTGATTGGAGCATTTGTACATAACAATCATGCACAGTTTCATGAGAACAGTGGCGTCGGTTATGCGTTTTTGACGGATGTGATTTTGCAAATTGATCCGATTAATTCACAAATTTCATCGCGTTTGGTGAAAGCGTACACACTTTGGCGCAAATATGATGTGCAACGACAAGCATTGTTAAAACAACAATTGGAAAAAATAGCGGATGCGCCTCGTTTATCTAAAAATGTTTATGAGATTGTGTCTAAAAGTTTAGGGTGATTACATAAAATAATTTAGTCAACTTCAAAACCAGACCTGGCAGGTTAAAAACAAAACCTGCCAGGTCAAATTCAGGTTGACCTGCCAGGTTTGGTTTTAACCTGGCAGGTCTGGTTTTGACTTTGGTTTTGACGATTCAAATTAAAAGGAAAATGGAGATAAAATGCAAATATGGGTAGACGCAGATGCATGCCCCAAAGTGATTAAAGAGATTTTGTTTAGAGCAGCAGAACGTGTGAAAGTGCCGTTAACTCTGGTTGCAAACCAGCCTTTGCACACACCGCCATCACTCTATATTAAATCGCTTCAAGTTCCATCGGGTTTTGATGTGGCTGATAATGAGATAGTCAAAAGGCTCAAAGCTGGCGATCTTGTCATAACCAGTGACATCCCGCTGGCGGCAGAAGTTATTGAAAAAGGTGGCTATGCTCTCAATCCAAGAGGAGAGTTTTATTCAAAAGACAATATTAAGGAGCGCTTGAATATGAGGGATTTCATGGAGACTTTACGTGCGAGTGGTGTTGATACTGGCGGCCCCTCTGCACTGAGTTTGAGCGATCGGCAATCATTTGCAAATCAGTTGGATCGGTTTTTGGTTAAATATAGGTACAGTTTGCAGGCTTGAAAAAATAATCATCTTGATTTTACCTGTAAACCTTTTGGCACAAGCACCCTTTCGGCTAATTCAAATAACCCTTGTACTAACAAAGCTAAGCCAGCCGCCGGTATCGCGCCCTGCAAAATCAAACTGGTATCGTCTAAGCGAATCCCAGTTAAAATAGGTTGAC
>LUTY01000747.1 GCA_001640045.1 Candidatus Thiomargarita nelsonii
GACATTCGTATGTGTATGGCACTGATTACGGCACGCGAACAAGAATTGGCAGATGAACAAGGGATTAACAACCTCGACCGCCCGCACTATAGTGATGAACCGAGCCAAACAGTACCTTTACATTACAGTAAGAAAATTCACTAAAGACTTAAAGTCATCCAGAAAAGTTTTGTTCCCAAAAGACCTCTGAGGTTTCCAAAACCTCAGAGGTCTGGAATTTTTCTGGACAGCTATACAATCTGACTGACAAAGGACATTCCTCTGAGTAAGAAACTATTGAAATCTACCGCCGTTGTAGGCGGATTGACTTTAATATCCCGCATCTTAGGTTTTATCCGCGATGTGGTGATTGCTTATGTTTTTGGTGCCAGCACCAGCACAGATGCTTTTTTTGTGGCCTTTAAAATCCCCAATTTTATGCGTCGCTTGTTTGGTGAAGGCGCATTTTCACAAGCCTTTATCCCCGTCATCAGTGAATACAAAACCCAACGTAAGGAAGCGGAAGTTAAACATTTAGTGGATCATGTCGCGGGTCATTTGGGCGGCGTGTTGCTACTGGTGACTGTGATAGGTATCGTAATTGCGCCACTGTTAGTATTAATATTCGCGCCTGGCTTTTTCCAAAATAAAGAAAAATATGATTTGACTGTAGCGATGCTGCAAATCACTTTTCCTTATTTACTATTTATTGCCTTAACCGCTTTTGCTGGTGCAGTGTTAAATACTTATGGACGATTTGCAGTCCCAGCTCTAACCCCAGTCTTGCTCAATGTTTGTCTGATTGGCGCAGCCGTCTGGATTGCGCCCAGCCTTGAGCAACCCGTGATGGCATTGGCTTATGCCGTCTTTTTCGCCGGTATCATACAATTGGCATTTCAATTGCCCTTTTTACATCGCTTACATTTATTGCCCAAGCCTCGCTTTAAACGGCATGATGAAGGCGTGAGCCGGATTTATCGTCTAATGCTACCGGCTCGCGTCGGAATAACTGAGCCAATAGTTGCGCCTATACCACAATGCACATCTGGCATAGCAGCAACGTGTTTAAAAATAAATGGCAGAGTAGACAGAGCCTGCAATTGTTTTTCGGCTTCTGATTCAATATCATCGGTGTAAATTTTAACGGGCACTTTGCC
>LUTY01000748.1 GCA_001640045.1 Candidatus Thiomargarita nelsonii
CTTGTGGCTTATTTTTACCCCATAGTGTTAAGCCAAGCTCCTTCAAAAATGTGCGTAAAGCCGTCAACTTTTCCTCAGAGGGTTTGTCATGGATGCGGTATAACATTGGCATATTTTGCGCCGTCAACCATTCCGCCGTTGCCACATTCGCCGCTAACATCATTTCTTCAATCAATTTGTGAGCATCGTTACGAACGACAGGCACAATTTGTTCGATTTTTTGTTGCTCATCAAAAACGATGCGGGTTTCAACCGTATCAAAATCAATCGCGCCACGTTTTTTACGGCGTTTGAGTAGCAATTGATATAAACTATATAAATGAGCAATGTGTGGCAACAAATGCGGATATTGGAAATTTTCTTCATTTCCTTCAAGCACTTTGCCCACTTGAGTATAGGTTAAACGCGCCGCCGAGCGTATCACTGCCTCAAAATAACGAATGCGTCTTGTACGCCCATAAAAATCAATGGCTAATTCACAAACAATACATAAACGATCAACTTGTGGTTTAAGTGAACACAATTGATTAGACAAAATTTCAGGCAACATCGGGACTACCCGATTAGGAAAATAGACAGAAGTCGCGCGATTTTTAGCCTCTACATCTATCGGGGTGCCGATTTTGACATAAGCTGATACATCGGCAATCGCCACTCGCAGGAGCCAACCTTTATTACGCGGCTGACAATGCACCGCATCATCAAAATCTTGGGCATCCTCCCCATCAATGGTGACAAAGGGAATATCGCGCATATCCTCACGCCCCTCAAGTGCCGCTTGATCTATTTTTTTATAAAATTTAGAGGCTTGCTTTAATACATCATCAGGCCACTGATGGGGTAACTCATGAGCGCGAATGGCAATATCAATTTCCATGCCAGGGGCGCGTTCATTACCGATCACTTCGATGACTTCACCAAAGGGTGGATTATATTTAGTCGGTGGCGATAGTAGTCGCACCACGACAATTTGACCATGTTTAGCCTTGCCCGGTTTTTTCCTACCCTCAATCAAAATGTTATGAGGAATGCGCCGATTATCTGGCTCAACAAAGGCAACATTTTGTCCCCGTTTCTGAAAAAAACGACCGACAACTTCTTGCGTGTTACGCTCTAAGACTTCAACCAATGCCCC
>LUTY01000749.1 GCA_001640045.1 Candidatus Thiomargarita nelsonii
GTTTGAAGAAGCCAAATTATTTGTGAAGGGCATTCTGGACAATGCTCGTGTTAATCAAGACAGAGATAAGGGATATTACCCCTTTGAAGAAAGTGCTATTGAAAAGATTATTTCACAAATGGTAGCAATAACTCCAAGAAATATTATCAACAATATGCAGCAGATATTAGAAGAGATAAGACTGTGCGGATACGAGCCGGCTAAGGGGCTTGTGTCCACTGAATTTCTGGAGACTCATCGCATTATTGAAGAATGAAGGAGTCCAAGATTTATCTTGGACGTCCAAGATAAATCTTGGACTCCTGAATTAGTTATTTGTACTTATGAACAACCCTCCACTCCTCAGCCTAGAAAACATCTACCGCGCTTACCGACAATGCCGCCGCCGTAAGCGCAATACTTGCAATGCTTTAGCCTTTGAGCAAAACTTAGAAGAAAATCTGCTGGATTTGTACGCCGCGTTAAATAGCAGACGCTACACCCCCAAAACCTCCTTAGCTTTTTTGGTGGAAAAACCCAAACGGCGGGAAATTTTCGCGGCGGATTTCCGTGATCGTGTGGTACATCACCTGTTAGTCGGTTATTTAGAACCGCAGTGGGAGCGCCGCTTTATCTACGATTCTTATGCATGTCGCAAAGCCAAAGGCACTCACAAAGCCGTTGAACGTTTACGCGCCTTCACCCGCAAAGTCACTTGTAACAGCACCCGCCGTGCTTGGTATTTACAATTGGACGTGCGAGGTTTTTTTATTACACTCAATCGTAACATTCTTTTTGAACGACTGATAGCTTATGAATCCGATCCGGTGGTGCGTTGGTTGATACAAACCATTCTCTTTAACGAGCCAACTAAAAATTGTCGCTTGCGTGATGCCCATCGCGCTGACTTTGAAAGCCTACCAGCGCACAAAACCCTCTTCAAAGCCGAGCCTGACTGTGGTTTACCCATTGGCAACCTAAGCAGCCAATTTTTTGCCAACGTTTATTTGGACAGCTTAGACCAATTCATCAAACATCAACTCAAAGCGCGTTACTACTTACGCTACTGTGATGACTTCATCTTACTGTCTGCGGACAAACAAGAACTAGAAACCTGGGAGAGACAAATATCGACCTTTTTAAATGAAAACTTACA
>LUTY01000761.1 GCA_001640045.1 Candidatus Thiomargarita nelsonii
ATCCCTAGCCTTACAATGAAAAAGGTACCTGATCTATTTTAATTTAGCAAGAGAGTAGGAGTTTCACCTTACCACCTATCAGTTTGAGATAAGTAGCTAATAAATAAAGTCATATAAAGATTTCCGATTAAAGTGGTGTAGTTCTATCATAAAGCATAGGTAAAGGTTCCAAACATTGTGCTTTATAAAGAAGCAAACGAATACCTCTTTTAAACCAAGAAATCACTCGACGTGCTGCTCGGCGGAAAATTGAATCATTGTCAGGGTTTTGTTGTGCGGCTCGTTCAAGTGGTAATGGATTTTCGAGAGAATCCATTCGACCAGTACGAGCAGCCCAATGAATTGCCAAGCTGATAATGAGTATTAAACGGGACAAACGATCGGGGTAATTCAACTGACTTTTTTCGAGGTTGAAGCCTCTGGTTTTGAAGTCACTAAACCAATTTTCAATTGACCAACGTAGACCATAATCTCGCACGCTGTAAGAACTTGCAGGAACATCCATAGCTATAATCCATGCTTCTTTATGCCCCGACTCATGCAGAACTCCAAGGTAAGTAGAAACTAACTGATCTGTTATAAAAATTGGCTCTTTAAAATATATACCCCGTTTACGCTTTTGACGTGCCCTGCGAGCAATCTCCCCAGTCGTTGTGCTTTCCGATCCCGTATAAACTAAAAGTGTTGATTTCAGACGTAAACGATAATGCCAGCCTGCTTTTTGGCAGTAGCGTATCATATCAACTGTGCCATAAAAACGGTCTCCGAGTATAAGAACTTGGGCTTTTTCTGGAAGACAAGTACGGACCTGATCTAATAATCTTTCCTGATAGTCAGCAAAAGCCATATTACCTTTACCCGGGGAAACACACCATAAGACAGGTAAAGCACGTTCACCATAACGAACGCTTACCATTAAGAGACTGTGACGATTTGCAATTGAACTTTGATCAATGGATAGAATAATCCTCTCACCATGCTGACAAGCTTCTTTTAGCGATTGTTTAGCAAATGGACTCATTACTTCATCGGGCTCGATATGTTCATTAGCTAATAAGCGACTCAACCATTGATAACGCATGTCAGATCGTTTAGTCTCTAAGGGCAAAAGATTAGCGATTTCCGCTGTGTTACCAGTACGGGCTTCAAAGGCCGCTGCTATTGCTAAGCTAAGCTTGTCTCTCTGGGTTTTTCTTTGAGTAGGCAGGGCAGCCTTAAGACTCGCATTCACTTCTTCAGCAAGGTGTTTTATTGTACTCATTTTTTGATCGGGTATTTGGGCGAAATTTCGTTTATGATACCAAATCTTATCTCAAACTGATAGGTGGTAAGGAGTTTCACCCTTGCGTGTTTCAGACTCGCTTGCAGGGTTTGTTCACAAGCTTTCTAGCTATCGTTGATGTCAGTAATGGACATGTAGGACATCAGTGATGTGTGTTAAATTATTAATTAAAAAACTAGGTTTTGCTTAAGTCGGGATTATAATACGACTATTTGGTCACTTTTACAAGCTTAATTGGGAGATAATGTGGACATTCAACAACGATTAAGGCAAGCAATTTTATTGAAAAATAAGACTTTAAAAGAATTTTCGTTAAAAGCAGATATGCCCTACAGAACGCTCCAACGGTATTTATCGGGTAATAGAAAACCTAATATAGACGCTTTGATTAAAATAAGTGCCTATTTGGACGTTGATATGAATTGGCTTTTAACGGGTGAGGGTTCTATGTATCGTGATCAGATTCAAGAGCAAAAAGCGGAGTATAAAAAAAGGGATGAGATTGAACAGATAAGGGAATGGTTAAAGGATTGGGGGAATAAAGTTGATGAAAGGAAACATCATTGGTTGGGAGTACAAATGGAACAGATGTTTCCAGAATACCGTGAATGGCTTAACAAACAGGGCCTTTAACACAAAAAAAAACACCATCATCACATCAGTTATCAGGTGGCACTACGCGCACACATGCGGGTTGGTACCATTAAATGTGGTGGTGTTTATTAAAAAACAGTCTGAATCAGAATTTGCCGAATTTTAGAATTTTCAGAATAAAAACTTTAAATCATTTTTCAGTACAGTTTTTTTCTTGTCATTTGACAGTTTTTTTCTTGTCATTTGACATTTTTTTTTCTTGTCATTTCGACCATCGGGAGAAATCTTTGAAAATTCAAGATTTCTCCCGATGGTCGAAATGACAAACAATCAATGACTTAAATAAATTTTCCGGTACTGAGAAATCATTTATACGTGCTCGGATAATCCTTCAGATTGCCGCTCCTTTTCTTCAGAAGAATACAAGGACCGCAGTGCCGAAATACACCCCAAAGGCACTCACGACAGCATGACGCCATCCCCCGGTGGAAATAGGGAGTTAATACACATCGTCATGTGTTCCAATATTAAGCAATACAATAACCTCTTCTCCAGTCTCTTGGTATTTTTCGATTGAAAACACTATCCGACAGTCATAGCCACATGAGCAAGCATACAATCCATATAGCTCACCTCCCAGTTTGTGTGTACTAAGGTGAACTGCAAAAGCATCAATTTCCATTTGTTATAGTGTCTCATCTATTCGATCTTGTAGGCTGCCGTACAAACTTGCGATAAGCTCTTTTGAAATGAGGTGTTAAGACAAGTTCTCTCATGTTTATGTTACCTCATTAAGTGACTGGTGAAGTTCAGTGATGATTTCTTGGACCGGTTGCGGTTTGAATTTGCCTGCCTGAAAATCGGCCCTCGCTTCACGAGCCTCTTTTGCAATTTCACGACGACGACTTTCGTTATCACGGTGTCGTATAATATCAATCAATTGTTCTCGTTGTTCAAACGGAAGTTGCATGACTGTATCAAGTGCTTGATCAAAGCTAATCATTTTCATCTATCTCCTTAATTTTTAATAATTAAATAGAGTGACTATTTTATTTGCAAACCCCTCTATTTACTCCAAAACACCATAATCTTGGATATGCTTGACGAGTCTGTACATATCCAATCCACGTTGCCCGTTCCAACCATTCGCACACGACCATCCTGCTCGAAATCGACACAAATTACTAAACTTTTCTGTCATTTCGACCAGCGAGAGAAATCTTGGAACAGCTAAAGATTTCTCCCGCTGGTCGAAATGACAAATGTGCAAATTGTGCCGGTGTTAAGTATAGAATTTTCATAATAAAAACTTTCAATCATTTATACGTGCTCGGATAATCAACTGAGTCATTAAGCCTTCCCCACTTCTTCAGATTGCCGTTCCTTTTCTTCAGAAGAATACAAGGACTGTTGTGCCGAAATACACCCCAAAGGCACCACAATCAAAGTCAGCGAAGTAGCAACCGCAGAGCCAAACAGTAAGGAAATCGCCATGCCTTGAAAAATCGGATCAAACATGATCGCGCCGGCACCTGCCATCATAGTCAGACTAGTCACCCAAATCGGACGCATACGGATTTGTCCCGCACTCACCACCGCATGACGCACATCCATTCCTCGGTGAATTTCATTTTTGCTGAAATCAACTAAAAGAATAGAACTGCGTA
>LUTY01000751.1 GCA_001640045.1 Candidatus Thiomargarita nelsonii
TCGGCGACAGAATTTTCTCGTCTCCCTTTACCGGCAACCCCAGAAAATATTCAACGCGGGATTCGTTATACTGACAGTTTGTATGGCTCAGGGGGGACGATGATGACGGAGGGGATTAGACAAGCTTTTAATGTGCCAGTACCAGAAGCAATGCCATTAAGTTAAGCCACCAAATCAGACCTGCCAGGTATCCAAAACCTGGCAGGTCGTTGTAAATTATAGGAAAAATTAACCTGACATGTTTTTGACACCTGTCAGGTTTGTCGCCACGATATGGCATTGAGTACCAGAAGGCGCAATACGCTTAGTCACATTTTTGACCGATGGCTAGATAACAATTTTATTGACAATTATTGACATGACCACGTTGCCGCAGACATTTCAACAATGTGAATAAGGGAGCTATCAACCCATTATCCACTCGCCTCCCATGCGGTGCATGGGGCCAGCTCATGGTTACTTAACACTTGAGTTCTCAGGTAACATATTCCTTGAGCCCATTTTTTTGATGTGGAAGGCTAACCACCCCAAGTGCGCTTATTAAACTAAATTAGAAAAATAATGTCAAGTTTTTTTGCATGTTCTTATGTTACATCAAACATTGATCGTGCAATATATACATGTCATATTAACATGTAAATAGTTATCAATATTTTTGTGTAGTATATTGGCAATGAGCATGAGGTACTCCGTTTGATTAAAGAAATAATTGGCTCTGCCCGCTTGTTTGCCTTTGGGGTTGGCGCAGGTTTGAATCGCTTTTTGTTGTCAGAAATGGGGCATGTAGGACGTGGTTTCACTCGCTATATGGATCCAACAGAAAATGTGCAAACGGTTGCCAAAGAACTCGCGCAACGCTTGCAATCACCCGTTTTTACAGATATTACAGTTGACTGGGGAGATTTACAACAGACACAACTGATGCCCGAAACCATTCCTGATTTATTTGCAGGGCAAAGCATTCGCATTCAAGGACGTTATGCGAAATCGGGACGATACGTGATTAAAATCAAAGGAGATGTCAATGGACGTGCTGCGACTATGCCGTTAGAAATCTTTTTACCAGAACAAAGTGAACAAGGAGAAGCGATAGCGTTGATTTGGGCACGTTCAGCCATTAAAGAAAAGATGCGT
>LUTY01000752.1 GCA_001640045.1 Candidatus Thiomargarita nelsonii
GCAAATACAGTCTGCTGCTTCAAAAGCCTCTTTCACTTTATTATTGGGAATTGGAATTGTGTTGGCATCGGGAGCGGAGCCAGTATTCACTGAAATGTAGCCCCCCGCTTGAATGATTCTATCGAAAGCAGATCGATCCACTATCAAATCTTTTATGACTGGTAAGGGTTTGGCTCGCCAAGGTTCTATATAAATCGTGTCTCCGTCTTTGAAATGACGCATGTGCAATTGGCAAGCTGTTATTCCTTGTTCAGGACCATGGGCTCTACCGTTAATGTAGAGACTACACATGCCACAAATGCCTTCGCGGCAATCGTGGTCAAATGCCACCGGCTCATCGCCTTTTTTCAGCAAATCTTCATTTAAGATGTCCAGCATTTCTAGGAAAGAGAGTTCTGGAATAATCCCGTCCAGGGTGTAATCTACCATTTTGCCCGGAGTTTCGCTGTTTTTTTGTCGCCAAATTTTTAGATGGAGTTTCATGGTTTTTTTTTAATTTTGGTAGGAGTCCAAGATTTATCTTGGACGTGGTTTTAGATTGGGCTGCGCGAATAAGGTTTGGGGATGATCAAAGTTCAAATCATCAAAATCAATGATGACGGCATGCTCATTGGCATATTCAATAAAACCGAGAGAATGGCTCGCTGTCCACAATTGGCAACCGTCTGGTATCCAATTTTCAACAATTTCTTTTAATAAAGCATACTGAAGTTTAGTATTCAAGTGTAAATCCAGCTCATCAAGATAATAAATCGTATCCTGATAAAAAGGGGTTCGACTCAACAAGTTGATTAAAATGTTGAAAACTTCCTTTTCGCCATTGCCCAGATAATTGTAATGGATTTCAAAATCTCCTTTTTTAAAGAGAATATTTGCGACTTTGTCTTCTAGTGGCGGAATCAATTCTAACAGTGTTAATTGAGTGCCATTGTTTTCTCCAAATATTCTGGAGAAAGCTTCATTGATGGGATTAATGTACCGTTCTACAATTTGAGAGGCATATTGCCGAGACTGAAAAACATCTTTTAAGATTAATTCTGCTGTTTTGTCAAGGTCATTTTCAAAACGCTTGTCTCTTTCGATATACATTCTTGGACGATCAGAGTCCTTTTCAAAATTAACCGCACCCCCTT
>LUTY01000753.1 GCA_001640045.1 Candidatus Thiomargarita nelsonii
TCGCCAAATTATTCATTGACTCAGCGATTGAAGGATGCTCTTTTGGTAAGACTTTTTCACGGATGGCGAGAGCTTGACGGAAAAGCGGCTCAGCTCCGTCATAATCCCCTTTATCATCGAGCAAACTCGCCAAATTATTCATTGATTGAGCGATATCCGGATGCTCTTTTGGTAAGACTTTTTCACGGATGGCTAAAGCTTGACGATAAAGCGGCTCGGCACCGTCATAATCCCCTTTATTTCTGAGCAAACTCGCCAAATTATTCATTGACTCAGCGATTGAAGGATGCTCTTTTGGTAAGACTTTTTCACGGAGGGCGAGAGCTTGACGGTAAAGCGGCTCAGCTCCGTCATAATCCCCTTTATCAGAGAGCAAAAGACCCAAATTATTCATTGATTGAGCGATATCCGGATGCTCTTTTGGTAAGACTTTTTCACGGAGGGCGAGAGCTTGACGGTAAAGCGGCTCGGCACCGTCATAATCCCCTTTAGAATAGAGCAAACTCGCCAAATTATTCATTGAAGCAGCGATTGAAGGATGCTCTTTTGGTAAGACTTTTTCAAAAATCGCTAAAGCTTGACGGTAAAGCGGCTCGGCTCCGTCATAATCCCCTTTATTTCTGAGCAAATTCGCCAAATTATTCATTGATAGAGCGATATCAGGATGCTCTTTTGGTAAGACTTGTTTATAGATGGCGAGAGCTTGACGGTAAAGCGGCTCGGCAGAGGAAAAATAACCAACTGTGTAGAAAAAATTCGCCAAATTATTCAACACCCACGCTGGAGTTTCCTTTTCAGAGAGACTCTGTTCGTATTTCCTTAATCCCTCACTATAAGCGGCAACCACCCTTTTTTCTGTCGCACCAAGACGCTGCCAGTAGCCCACTAATTCATAGTACTTATCTATTTCAATTTCTAAAAATAGAGGGATTTCACTGAGACAAGCCTCTAATCGTTGCTTTTCCTCCGCCTGTTCCAATTGATAGGGAAGCTCATCCGCTATGCGAGCATCGGCTGGCTGTTGCTCAAAATAATCAGCTAACTGGCAATGCACTGCCCGTTTTTTCTCTGCGGTATTCAAATACATCGTTTCCACAGCTTGCCGTAAATAATCATGGAAAAAATCCAATA
>LUTY01000754.1 GCA_001640045.1 Candidatus Thiomargarita nelsonii
TAACAAAACCTGAACAAAAGCGTGTGAATTTTCATCGCCTTCTCTTAAAGCTTCTTGTGCCTTAGCGTTTAAGTCAGTATCGCTTAACTCTGCCGGCAACGCCTCACTGGTAACCCGTAATTTTCCATAACCTAACAAATGCAAGCATTGTGCTCCATCAAACCCATCAATTTTGCGCTGACTCTCAGCCAGCAATTCATCCACACAACGCCCTTGCTCCCAACCCTCTAAAAATGTCTGTAAAAAATTAGCTGCGTGTTTAGCATTGAGTTGTCCCAAAGGAGCTAAAACCGTTTGTGCCCCGTGTTCTAACAAAGTTTGCCCATAATCAAGCAAATTACCCTTATTATTTCCACAAGCCAATAAAATAACCAAAGGGGGTAAACCACGATTAAGTGGCAAAGCCCAAGTTTGTTCATCAGCTAAACGAAAAGGCTTTTCATTATCTTGTTCGGTGCCATGACTGATAACACATAATAAAGACAAAGCCGATAAATCTTCAGTTTTAGCAAAGTCTTGTGAACTATGAGCATCAATTGTTTCGCTTGTATCAGAAAAAATAGACTCAAAAGAATCATCGCTTTCCCAAAAATTGAGGAGAACGGCAGTCGGTGCTGTTGGTAAACGGGGTGGCGTAGCGGTGTATTGGGCATAACGCGATACCAATAAATCCCCAGGCAAAGGCAATCGTTGCCAATCGTCGGGCACATTTTGAGCGATATGTAGGCGTACTGAGGAATATTTTATAAGATATTCAGATAATTCATCAGCGAGAGTTCGAGGTAATTGCCCCTCTGATGCTAGGCTTGTATCTATCAGCTGCGTGTTTTCTGGGCTCCACCAACAGAGACTGTTTTCAGATTCTTGCCAAAGCCAGCAATTAATTGTTGTCATATTTGTTTGTTCCAAAGAATCGGGGAGTAAACGAATTTTTTTAAGGAATATTAACATTTTGGGGTTATAATCTTCAATCCGTTTACTCCCCAAATCCGTTGTACTAAGGGGTGGTATAGGTGTCCTAAACAATTGTTAAGGACAGGGGGTATTGGTATTGCTATTGGGTTATTTTTCATATTGATAATGTTATTTCAATAAATCAATATCGAGCGGGTTTATTCGTTTATTTCCTA
>LUTY01000755.1 GCA_001640045.1 Candidatus Thiomargarita nelsonii
ACGCCAGTGGCAGAACGTGCCAAATGTCTTGAACGGGTGGCTGACTTATTTGAAGAAAATATGGCCGAATTGATTATCTTGTGTAGCCGCGAAGGGGGTAAAACGATACTTGATGGCGTTCGTGAAGTCAGAGAAGCGGTGGATTTTTGCCGCTATTATGCCCAGCGTGCTGATTCTGAACTTCAAGGGCGGGGCGTGTTTGTCTGCATTAGTCCGTGGAATTTTCCATTGGCGATTTTCACTGGTCAAATAACAGCGGCACTGGTAACGGGTAATTGCGTTATTGCTAAACCGGCGAGTCCAACGCCACTGGTGGCTTGCCGTGCGATTGAATTAATGCACCAAGCCGGTATTCCGACTAAGGTGTTACATTTTTTACCGGGGCGCAGCGCAATACTTGGCAAAGTTTTAAGCAGTGATCCACGTATTGCGGGTATCGCTTTCACCGGTTCAACGGAGACGGCACACATTATTAATCGGTTTTTGGCAGCGCGTGATTGTGTGCCACTGATTGCTGAAACGGGCGGTCAAAATGCCATGTTGGTGGATAGCTCAGCGTTGCCGCAACAAGTGGTGAATGATGTGATTCAGTCGGCTTTTAATAGTGCTGGACAACGTTGTTCCGCTTTGCGCGTATTATATTTACAACAAGAAATCGCGCCGAAAGTGTTAGAAATTCTAAAAGGCGCGATGATGGAAATTCAAGTGGGTGATCCGACTCAATTAGCCACCGATGTGGGTCCCGTGATTAATGGCAAAGCTAAGGCAGCTTTAGAAGCCCATATTAGCACTCTGCGTTCTCAAGCCACCTTGATTTGTGAAACGCCGTTGGATGAGACGACCGTTCACGGTCATTTTGTTGCACCGATTGCCTTTGAAATCAATGCGATAAGCGAATTGACACAAGAACATTTTGGCCCGATTCTCCACGTTATACGCTATGCCTTTCACGATTTAGATAAAGTGATTGATAGTATCAATAATTATGGCTATGGGCTCACGCTAGGCGTTCATAGTCGTGACGAATCCACTGCCCGCAAAGACTGAACAACACGCCCCTGATTCCACTGATCAAAAATCGCCTCATTATCGCCATCCGCATCCAAATCAACACACAACTCACGCTCCAA
>LUTY01000756.1 GCA_001640045.1 Candidatus Thiomargarita nelsonii
CATTAATAACTCGCCGCTTGTCGTCACTGTTGTTATAGGAACAAAAGGTGAGAATATTACCAAGGACTATCCCACTAATGTTCGTATCCCAGCCTTGGCTTGTGGATTAGCAAAGGAAACTGTTTTCTTATGTTTTCAAATTCGTTCATTAGATCCCTCTCGGTTTCCAGCAAAGCCGGCTGGCAGACTTTCTGGAAAATTATTAGAGAAAGTTGAGAATCAAGTTCGGTATTGTCTTGGTTTGTGAAAAACATTTAGGCGATTTTCTCATTCGTGTAAGGCTCCTTTTTATCGTTCCCACGCGGGGCAAAGGAATGCCTTCAAGGACGCTCCGCGTCCTACAACGCAGAACGCAAAGGAACGATAAAAAAAACAATCACCTAAGTCGGGATAGAAGAAAAAGACAAACAAGTTGTGATTATGAGCGTTGCTGATAATACGCCCGCGAAAAAGGCGGGCTTGCAAGTCGGGGACATTATTACGAAATTAGTGGAAAATAGAAACTTTGGTTGATCTGAAGTGGGTGCTATTTTATACCGAGATGGGTGACACGGTGAAAATAGAAGTGTTGAGAGATGGCAAAACAATGACGCTGGATATCACTTTGTTTAAATTTGGGCATCATTGATATTTAGGAGTCCAAGATTTATCTTGGACATCTTTTTAAATGGGAGAATTTAAAATGATGACAACTATTGCAATTACGCAAGCCCGCAATGATTTCTCTAATATAGTCAATCGTGCATTTAACATTAACGAAAGGACGATTATTGCGAAAAAAGGGAAAAACGTAGCAGCCATTATAGGTATGGAAGACCTTGACTTTTTGAAAAATCTGGAGGCGGCAGAAGATATGGTGCTGGCGGAAATGGCGGATGAAGCCATGAAAGAAGCGGGCGAAAATATTTCGTTGGAAGAAATGAAAAAAAATTTTGGTCGTTGCTAATGGCATACAAAATAGAATTTAGACCAAGCGTTTCAAGGCAACTTAAAAATCTAAAGTCACTCTATCATAGCCTCAAAAAAAAATAGAATTTTTCATGACGAACCAAACTCCAAACAAATCCTATTTTTTCTACCATTGCCCCTTGTGTTTTGACTTAATCTTTAATTATAATTAATTCCGGTCG
>LUTY01000757.1 GCA_001640045.1 Candidatus Thiomargarita nelsonii
GTCAAATAATATTCACCTTGGGCATTATCATTATTGAGTGACGCTAACCAACGGCGTAAATGGGTGGCAGATACGATGAATATACCCGCATTGACTTCATTAATTTGTTTAATAGAGGCAGTCGCATCTTTTTCCTCAACGATGCGTTCTACTTGTCCCTGGGGATTGCGGACAATCCGCCCATAGCCTTGGGGATTGTCTAAAAGGACGGTGAGTACGCCAAGATTGTTGGCTTGTGAACATAAGGCTTGGAGGGTTGCTAAATTTATTAAGGGAACATCACCACAAAGCACTAATACCATTGTATCATCAGCAATATCAGGCATGGCTTGAGCAACAGCATGTCCTGTCCCTAATTGTTGAGCTTGCTCTACCCAATTGATATTGGTATCAGCAAGTGCATCACGGACTTGCTCACCCTTATGCCCATAAACAATATGTATGCTATCTGGCTTAAGTGCTAAGGCAGTATCAACAACGTGGCGAATTAAGGGTTTATCGGCAACTTGATGTAAAACCTTGGGGATATCAGAATGCATGCGTTTGCCAAGCCCAGCAGCAAGAATGATAATAGACAGTTTCATGGCTATTTAATTACCTCACACAAAAACTCTTTTGATAAACTATAAGTAACGATTAGAATAACACATCAAGCTAACTTTGGACTCTGAAATATAATAATTTTATGAAATATCCTTTTAAAATCACCATTAACGACCAACAACGTGCTGAACAGATAAAAGACGATGTACAGATTGGGCACTACTTTGTTTTCGTCAAGCACAAAAAGGCCACTAGCGTAGAGCGACTCAAGCGACTATCCGTTAAAAAATATTTAAAAAACAATGTATTGCCGCTAGTTAATCAAGTCATCAAACTGGATGGTGTGACCATTACACCTCAACATCAGGACATTGATCCAATCGCTTGTGTTGTCACTGACCGCAATCTCTATCGCGCCGAGCAAGACACCGTGCGTTTTTTCATCGCATTCCCCACACCGCCCGAGGACTTGCGCTTAACGATCAACAGCAATGGCGAAATGTTTAGGGAGAGATTAGTCAAACTCACAGACGCCGGTATTGGCTTAGGTAATCTTTTTCCACAAGGCTTCGCCCTTTTAAGTCAAT
>LUTY01000758.1 GCA_001640045.1 Candidatus Thiomargarita nelsonii
TCATGGCTGTTGGTGGTACGGAAACTTCCGCCCTCCTGCACTATTTACTCCTAATCAAATAAAATTTATAATTTTCAATTACTTAGTAAACTTTTCGCACTGTGACCTTACACATAGCAGTTGCGTCAAGATACTCTGTTTATATGATGAACTTGATTACGATATATGAACCATGTCCCACAAGTGTAAGCAAGGGAATAATCATGAGATAAAAAGGTTCCACAGGTGATGAGAATTCTATTTTACCTTCTTCATTTATTGACAGAGATAAAGTTGATGAATCAAGCATTATTGCATAATTGGGATTGTTTTTTAAATATAATATGCTTTTTTCTTTTTGATAAGGCACATCAATTTCTGAAATAAAAAATTCATTTCCCAGATTGTCTTTGAAACGAAATGTAAATTTATAAAGAGTCTGTTCATTAAAAGTTATATTTGTAGGAACCATTGAAACAAACTGTCCTTTTGTTAGCTCACCATTTTTTAGTAGCTTTATTGAACGTGTGCCTCTTTTAATGCCGGGAAACATCAATGCAAGGCCAATCAAAGGAAAGATTACGACAAAGAGTGCTCCTAGACCAAATATCTGTCTTCTCATGCCCTTAATTCTTGAATATTGCGGTTTCCCTTCTGGGTATTCTACTGTTAATATTGTCCCAATTGGAATATCTCCACCTGTGGAATATGAAAAACCTTCAAAATGTCTTCCTTCTCTAGTGGTAAATTTATAGTGATTTTCAAATATAGAGATTTGATTCTCTGAGGCTCCAGTTTTAAAAGAATCTGTAGCAATTCCTGTTGTAATAGTAGTAATTTTTCCGGTAAAATGCAAGAATGATAAATCCGCATTCATAGCAAATACCCAAAATAATATTAGACCAAAACCGAAAAAAAACCAACCGAACTGACTCAAAATACCTCCGAAAACAAGATTGCATTTTATGATAATTGGTATATTTCGATTTATCGCAATGTTCATTTATAAATCTCCGTGTATTGTATAAAATGGAAAGTCGATAGGCGATGGTGAAGTAGCGAGCGTAGCCTCAATGCCATTAAGTTAAGCACTTTTTCAACATAACTTGGTTTAATTATATAAGTCGAGCCACATACATCGCATTAATTG
>LUTY01000759.1 GCA_001640045.1 Candidatus Thiomargarita nelsonii
AATGACATGCAACTTATTTGACAGTAGTTAGGAGTCCAAGATTTATCTTGGACATCGCCCAAAATATTTATGGAGAACAATACAAGAAAAATGAAAAAACAAAGCGGATTTACATTAGTAGAAATCGCCATAGTGATGGTGATTATTGGCTTACTGTTGGGAGCTGTGCTCAAAGGACAAGAAATGATTACCAACGCGAGAGCCAAAAATATTGAGAATGAATATAATGGGATCGTGGCAGCCATTTATAGCTATCAAGATCGTTATCGTGCCTTACCTGGGGATGATGACAAGGCGGATAGATTTACTGATATAGCAACTTGTACTGATTTATGTGGTAACAGCGACGGTACAATTGATGGAAATTTTGATTCAGAGGGAGACACTGATGAGTCTCGCCTTTTTTGGTTACACTTACGCAACGCCGGATTAATCACAGGCGCAACGGATAGCCTAGATCAACCGATCAATACATTGACTGGCATAATAGGGGTTTCTACCGAATTGACAGCGGCTGGTATTTCTGGGACGTTTGTCGCATTCACCAAAATACCTCAAAACATTGCCCTCATTATTGAGGCTCGCCTTGATGACGGTCAGTCAGCGTCTGGTCGTATTCGAGGACTCAATAGTGATGGTAGCGCTGACGCTGCGGATTATGCAGACGCAAATGAATTGTATCAACTGATCTTTGCTTTGTAATAGCGGAACGATCAAAAATGCCCACAACCATGACTGGTTACGGGCTAAAAAAATATTTTTGTCAGCGTCCAAGATAAATATTGGACGCTTTTAAACATGTCACCTAGAAACCTACCAACTTATTTCAAAGTGGATTGCACTTGGTCACCTGTGGTCCCTTTGGACCTTCTGTCGATTCAAATTCAACCGTTTGTCCTTCATGGAGAGTTTTAAACCCCTCTTTTTGGATCGCGGAGAAATGAACAAACACATCCCTGCCGCCATCGGACGGAGAAATAAAACCATAACCTCGGGTCTCATTGAACCACTTTACGGTGCCTTCCATCATACAAATTAACCTCATTTTCTCAAAAGCTACTTCTAATCTAATAATAAATTGCTAGTTTTTAGTAGGAACCAGCAAAACCATAGGCTTACGCCTATTCT
>LUTY01000760.1 GCA_001640045.1 Candidatus Thiomargarita nelsonii
CCATAGGCGCGACAGCAGGTTACAATTACATACGCGGCGAATTTTGTGAACCCATTGACCGTTTTGAAGCGGCACTGGAAGAAGCTTATGAGGCTGGATTATTGGGCAAAAATGTTTTAGGCTCTGGGGTAGATATTGATCTTTATACGCATTACGGTGCTGGTGCTTATATTTGTGGAGAGGAAACCGCTCTGTTAGAATCCATTGAGGGCAAAAAGGGGCAACCGCGCTATAAACCGCCCTTTCCAGCAGCTTATGGTTTATATGGCAAACCAACCACGATTAACAATGCCGAAACCCTGGCTTCAGTGCCTGAAATTATAAACAATGGTGCTGACTGGTTTTTAAATATCGGCAAACCTAACAACGGTGGACCAAAACTGTTTTCCGTCTCTGGGCATGTCAACAAACCGGGTAATTATGAAATCCCTATGGGGACACCTTTCGCGGATTTATTAGAAATGGCAGGTGGAGTACTCAATGGGCGCAAACTTAAAGCGGTGATCCCGGGCGGCTCTTCGACTCCCGTACTCAAAGGCGAGACGATGATGGGCTTGACCATGGACTATGACTCAATCGCTAAAGCGGGCTCCATGTTAGGCTCAGGTGCGGTGATTGTTATGGATGATACCACTGATATGGTCAAAGTTTTAGCCCGTATTTCTCATTTTTATTATGAAGAATCCTGTGGACAGTGTACGCCCTGTCGGGAAGGCACCGGTTGGCTTGCGCGAGTGGTACACCGTATTTATCATGGCGAGGGGCGGCAAGAAGATTTAGATTTGTTGACGGATGTGGCAGATAAAATTGGTGGACGGACGATTTGTGCGCTGGGAGATGCGGCGGCGATGCCGGTGACTAGTTTTGTGAAAACTTTCCGAGAGGAATTTCAGTATTATATTGATCATAAAAAGAGTATGGTTGCGGCTTAATGTACTAAAAGTAGGGTGGATTTCGCTCATCTGCCCTACAATTTAAATGGGATATTTTGATGAGAACAGTCAAAATTGTTTACTGGCATGAATCTGATGGCTTCTGGTTAGGCTATTTGCAGAATCATCCCGATTATTTTACTCAAGGTGAAACCTTAGATGAACTCAAAGAAAATTTAAAGGATATTTTTAAGG
>LUTY01000771.1 GCA_001640045.1 Candidatus Thiomargarita nelsonii
GGATAAATCGCTACTGGATACAGATACTCTTTCTGAGATTTTCAAGCAAAAAAACGCCTTTGTGAAACAAAGGGCTAATGACTATATTAAGAAATTTGGTCAATACACCATTTCAACAATTACAGTAATGGAAGTCATCAAAGGTTTTCATAAGGTGCAACGTGAAGAGCACATAAAACAGTTTTTATCCGCTATTTCAAACGCCGAAATTTTGACACTGAATATGGAAAATGCTGAATTAGCTGGCCGAATTTATGCGGATTTGGAACGTGCTGGTCAACCAATTGGGCGTGCTGATCCAATGATTGCTGCCATTGCTTTGGAAAATGACTTGGTATTAACGACAGGTAATTTGCGGCATTACCAACGCATTCAGGGGATTAAAAACCACCTTTGCCATACCATCTTCATGGCACCCCCTAAAACAAAAATGGGAAGCCACAAAAAGCGTTTGGGATTTACCTGTGAGCAAGCGTAGGGTGCGTCCCATGCACCTTTGAAATCTGGTGTATGGATATCGCTCGCGTAGGGTGCGTCCTACGCACCGCTATATTAAGTTCCAAGCAAGCGTAGGGTGCGTCCCACGCACCATTAATCCACCGAGCCGATTGGTGCGTAGGACGCACCCTACCCTTGCTGTCATTTTCAAAATACCTGAGAATATCTGCTTCAGTACTTAATTCCTGCTTCAGGACTTATTGATACTCCAGAAAATTAAGGCTTTATACCAACGCCTTTCTTAATTTTTGCTTTTCCAACTTCAAGTTGTTGAGCATAATAATCAGCCACTTTTTGTGGTTCAAAAGTTAAAAAAGTACCTCCTGATTCAAAGTGTTGGGTAAACACCTTACCAACTGCATAAGTAGAAGCACCGCCAAGGAGGGACATGCTGATCATACCAGTCACTTGGCCATGGAAAGGTACACTTTTTCCAAAACTGGCTAAATTTGTGGAAAATGATAAAGGAGTACCCGCGCCGCCAAAGCTTAGAAATGTAGAAAAATATACACCACCCTATCCAATCAACAAATTTCCTAAACATTTTGCCATAGAACTGGGAAAAGATATCGTTTATATTCTTGCATCTCGTGGCAAAAATGCCAGACTTGAAGGTTCAGACTGGGAAGAAATTTTTGCCAGATTGGTCGGTGCTAAATGGAAACCGTCAAATGTGGGGCTTGATGACATTGTGTTAGAACAAACAGCATGGGGA
This sequence comes from Candidatus Thiomargarita nelsonii, assembly GCA_001640045.1. Classification (GTDB taxonomy): domain Bacteria; phylum Pseudomonadota; class Gammaproteobacteria; order Beggiatoales; family Beggiatoaceae; genus Thiomargarita; species Thiomargarita nelsonii_A. The sequence continues at coordinate 1,214 of LUTY01000771.1, forward strand.
GCAAAAACCGTCAAAAATCGTAGCCCTTCAACTGTTTCAAAAGTGCGTTTGATTTCAGGACGTAATTCTCCAGTATATTCTTTTGGTGATAGAGAGGTGAGTGAATGTGACCCAAATGAACTGGGAGAAAAAGTTCTTGCTATATGGAATGAGCGCGTTGCAAGTATTCGTAAACTCTATCAACATGTTAGAACAGTCGTTTTGATAAAGTCAAATGACTTGCTTGAATTAGCCGTTTTTGAGTTTGAGACTGTCATGTATCCGTCGGATCAATATTGGTGGCAATGGAATGAACGTAACAATCTTGAAGGATTCAACAAGTTTGCCGATCAACACATTTTCACTTGGCAACCTCATGGTTCTCAGTTCACCATCATTGAAAATGTGCCACCAGAAAGGCTGGCTATTAGGATAAAACAGCCACCCCAACTTGATCGGGATGCAGTATTAAAATCAATCGCTTTTGATGAATCTTGGGTGCAAGTTCTTAAAATAGAGCAAGCGTAGGGTGGGTTTCGCAACAGCGAAACCTACGCTTGCTCGTAGTGGGAAAAAAGTCGCCATTGTCGGTTCTGGTCCGGCTGGCTTGGCTTGCGCCCAACAATTAGCACGGGCAGGACATGATGTGGTGGTTTACGAAAAAAATAATCGTATTGGGGGATTGCTGCGCTATGGCATTCCCAATTTTAAAAGTCATATCGGTGTCGATAGATCGGCCAAACAATTGCTTGACAAATTTGATGCGATGGTTTTGGCGGGAGGTTCAGAAAAGTCTCGTGATTTACCCGTCCCGGGACGAGAATTAAAAGGCATCCATTTTGCGATGGAATTTTTACCCCAACAAACACAGATTGTCCTTGGCGATGAGATTGCACCAGAAAAACGTATTAGTGCCAAGGGCAAACATGTCGTAGTGATCGGGGGTGGCGACACTGGCTCTGACTGTATTGGCACCTCTATTCGTCAAGGCGCCCTTTCCGTGACGCAATTGGAAATTCTCCCAAAGCCGCCAGAAAAGGAAAACAAGGACTTAACTTGGCCTAATTGGCCCAATAAATTGCGGACCTCTTCTTCTCAGGAAGAAGGCTGCCAACGGGATTGGAGTGTTTCAACGACATCCTTTGAAGGGGAGAATGGTCAAGTCAAAAAAATGCACCTTGTACGAGTGGATTGGCAAAAGGATGAAAATGGACGCTGGCAAATGTCAGAAATCCCGGGTAGCGAATTTGAATTAAAAGCGGATTTAGTGTTATTGGCGATGGGATTTGTGCATCCTGTCCATGAAGGTATGCTTGAAGAATTGGGAGTGGCTTTGGATGGGCGCAAGAATGTGCAAGCTGATAACTATCAGACTTCTATCGACAAAGTGTTTGCGGCTGGTGATATGCGTAGAGGACAATCACTGGTGGTTTGGGCGATTCGTGAAGGACGGCAAGCGGCGCGAGCGGTGGATGAGTATTTGATGGGGTATTCGGAATTGCCGAGATAAAATAAAAACTGTGGGGTTGCCAAAATCCTACCTTACAAGCCTGGAAATAAATTTGATAAACACGTAACGAAGTATCCAGGCTAAAAGCGAAAAAACCTAAAGGTGAATGAATTCATTTGGTTAGTCACCTTTAGGTGACTTGAGCTTTTAGCCTTGGGATTTATCCCAAGGCTTTTGAAGTGCTCTGGATATTTCCGCCCTCCTGCACTAGCAGGAATCGATATCCATTAGTGCCAAATTCTAATTGAGCTAAAATCGCATCGGTAGACTTTCTACCATAATGTAAAAATGAATCGGCAAAACCATTTCTTGGAACAAAAACACCTAATTGTTCATTAACAATAGCGTTAAGCATTTGAAAAAAGGAGATGAAATTTGATTTTCCTGCACCATTGGATCCAATAAAGACATTCAAGTGATTTAAATCAATCTCCATTTTTTACTTATAACCCTTTAAAACCAATCTTGATAGTAGCGGCATTTCATCTCCTTATTTTGAAATCACGCGAAAAGCCCTTTAACTTTAAAAATAGCCCAATAAACTCCACATCATGAGGGCATTCAATGACCAAATAAGCGTATTGAATCATAATCTATCTCACATCGAGTCCCCGTTCATAACGCAAATGGTGAAGTCAATCACCATCAAAACGTTTAAGTTGTCCCCCTTTAATAGGATTTGGCAGACGATAAACGACTATTTCATCAGAATCCTCTGGTACATTGGCAAGAATCGCATCTAAGGCTTCAAGACTATGCGTGGTGGCAAACAAACAATTGCACATTGTAATCACGACACGCTTTGACTAGCAAACTAAAAACGGATTGAAGTACTGAGTT
>LUTY01000762.1 GCA_001640045.1 Candidatus Thiomargarita nelsonii
TCTGTTGGTGCGTGAGTGGCAATTTAATCGCATGGATTTCGCCGCCTTCCAGGTGCGTAAGTATTTGCGAGCGCGTAGCAGCTATCGCAACCAAGCCAACTTGCCCTGTTTATCCAGTCGTAAATTATCAGAGGGACTTCAAGCGATGGCAATGCAGGATGCCGACACAACTTTGCTGTTGGGCAAGTTGCACCAAGCTATCAAAACGCTAGAAATCCACCATAACAACTTAGAACGATGGTTGCGACGGGCACATAGTCCACAATGGGATGTCGTTTGGCAGCCTAAAGATGAAGTGCCGCTGTTAGACGGCTTCAATACTGATGTACAAAAATTGCACAATCATATCACCTATATTCAGGGTGAACTCACCTTTTTGGAAGGCATTCGTCGGCGTTGGCATTTGCACTTTGAGGGGCGGCAATTAGCGTGGAGCGAGCGGCTCGGCAGTTTGGGCAGTATTTTGGCTTTTCTAGTGGCTGTCGGTGCCGCGAGTCTCACGGCGGTAGGGCTCACTAATCAGTCACAAGAAAATAACGGCTCTTTCCTAAGTCCTTTAGTGCATTTTTTCAATTGGTTACAAGCAAAGCCAGTCGTAGCCGATCTCATCATTTTGCTAAGCCAACCTGTGGCATATTGGCTGCTGGTATTGGTATTTTTATCACCGATTTTTTGGCACATTGGCAAAACCTTGCGGCAGAAAATGCGATGCAGTCGTGTGTGGCGATGGGGGGCTGTTATTGCGCTATTATTACCGATTTTTTGGCAGATTGGCAAAGCGGTGGTAAAGCTGCTGTGAGCGACAGAGCCGTTATAAACTACTAACTGATAAGGCAACTCCCAAATAATAATATACCAAGCAAACAGTTGCGTAAATTCTTTGAGGTTGATCGTTATTACATCACCGTTGCTGCCCTCAAAGGTTTGGTAGATATGGGCGAACTACCAGCTAGCAAAGTCATGGAAGCTATCCAGAAATATGAGCTGGATGCTGATAAACCCAATCCAATAACGGTTTAAGGGGGGCAGAACATGGAAATTAAACTTGCTGATATTGGTGACTTCAAGGATGTGCCTATCCTTGAAATTTTAGTGAATAGCGGTGACAGCGTTGAAGTCGAACAAGC
>LUTY01000763.1 GCA_001640045.1 Candidatus Thiomargarita nelsonii
CAGGTTGGGACACCACCCAAACCCCCTGTTCTGTAGACAGCACAGTACAATTCACAGTAGCCACCTACAAGGTGACAGAAAACGGAGGAGAAGCAACCATTACCGTCACCCGTTCTGGTGACAGTGCCATATCTGTAGACTACGCCACCAGCGACGACACTGCCAGTGCCGCTCCCTGCCACAACGACTACACCGCCACAACAGGCACCTTAAATTGGGCAAACGGCGATTCAGCTAACAAAACCTTCACAATAAACCTCAACGACGACAATCTGTTTGAAAACGATGAAACACTCATCATCATCCTAAGCAATCCCACCGGCATCGAACTCGGTACACCAGACACAGCGGTGCTAACGATCACAGACAATGACAGCCCTTCAACAAGCTTTGACTGTACAACAATCACCGGCATTCCAAGTACCGAATGCTCTGCTCTCATCAGCCTATATAGTTACACCAAAGGCTCTCAATGGAGGAACAATACCGGCTGGAAAACAACAAATACCCCCTGTAACTGGTACGGAGTCACATGCGAGAATGGACACGTAACAAGACTCAACTTACAGTACAACCGACTCAACGGCACCATCTCATGGATGCTCGAAAGTCTTAGCCAACTCAAAGTTCTCGCGCTGAACAATAACGAGATCGGAGGTAATATCCCATCAGGCATCTGGAATTTGGATAACTTACGGTATATCAACCTAGCGAACAACCAATTGAGGGGCTCAATTCCAACCGAAATGGGTCATTTGAGTCAATTACAGAGTCTCCTACTGGGAAATAACAATCTGCATGGAGATATTCCAGTTTCTCTGGTGAACCTAAACAACTTGTCAGGACTCAGTTTAGACATTAATCACCTAGAGGCTCATGATCCTGCGCTTATCCCCTGGCTCAACAACCACAATCCAAGTTGGGAAAAGACTCAAACTCCTCCATAAATCGAAGAACGAATAAATAGGCGATAAATCGCCAGGACATTTTTTGATTGTCATCCCGACGACCGGAGGGATCTTGAATTCTCAAAACATCAAGATCCCTCCGGTTGTCGGGATGACAATCAATCAATGATTTAAATTTTTCTGGTTCCCACGCGCCGGCGTGGGCAGGTCTACAACAGA
>LUTY01000764.1 GCA_001640045.1 Candidatus Thiomargarita nelsonii
GAAAACACTCAACACCCCAACGTAGATTATACCGTTCCTTAAACATTTACTTCGTTACTTCGTTTGTGTGGTGTATTTTTTCTCATCAAGTAGTGTGAATCTGATTTAACTTATGTTGCTATTTTCTTGAACCTGTACGCAGGTGATAGTTTTGAAACATCCCATGCTGTTATGAACGCGCAGCGCATCGAAGGGTTTTGTGGCAACATGAAAGAGATTGCTATGAACGGCAAAGCTTTTGAACCAGCAAGATTGTTGTTTAGTACACCGATTAAAAAAGAGTCTGATATAAAGCAGATGCTAGTTTGCTTGATAGACACTGAAAACAAAGAGGTGATCTGGATAGATAGGCCAAAGGTAACAAGTTTATATTCATCCAGTGGAACAGAAGATGCCACGACTGCCGATGTTTTCAAAGCATTTCTGAGTAGAACCCAGCCGTCGTTGTTTGATTTGTATAGTTTTTTTGAGTCCGATCCAGAGTTGCCTGATGTGAGTTGGGCTAATAATTCGCCTTATGATTTGAGTGGGATTATGGGTTTTTTATAGAATACATCGATTAATTTAGTTGCCATCTGCGTGTAGGCGTTCGCCAAGGGTAACGGAATCGGCTGCTACATCTGACTCCGATGTTATGACGACTTCGAGGGCGGTAAAAAGCCAGGTAGGGTGGGATCGCTTAGCGGCACGGGATTTGATTGGGTGCCTATCACTCCCCGCCCGCTTACCCATCATTTGGGCCATTATCTCCAAGGTGGGCAAACGGGCGGTTAGCTCGAAACCCAATTCAAATCTCGTGGCGCCCGTTTGCCCACCCTACCTGGCTGAGAACGTTTGATGGTGGGATGCTTGATATCGTTGGATTTGATGCGGCGGCACCGGCGCTTATGGCCGATTTTGTGTCTCAATTCTACAAAAGGAAAAATTTGCCCTATTTTCATTTTGGGGTACGTCTGAGTCACTTTGACCGATGTAACGATGCATATGGGTATCCGCTTGCAGCAAGTCGATATCCCAGTCAAAGATCCGGTACAATCCGTGTGTGACATGCTGGGATACGATCCGCTGTTTTTGGCATGTGAAGGCAGGGTTGTCGCCATTATTGAGCCAGCCCAGGCAGAACAGG
>LUTY01000765.1 GCA_001640045.1 Candidatus Thiomargarita nelsonii
TCCTTGGTTTTAAAAAATGACGCTGAGCGTCGGGGAAGGCATTCCCAAACGGGGTTTGGGAACGAGAATAAATGTTTGCTTTAAAGCGAGCACAAGCAAACTCTTGGTTGACACACATGATTACCATCACTATCGCATTTTGAAGTGCCTGGTTGTTTAAGCCCCCAACCACAGCCTAAATAAGTAAAACCACGACAGACAAAGCGAGAGTCATATTTTTTGCATGTCTTCTGACAGCCATTGTCAGTGTTAAAGAACTCATTGTTCAAGGCGATTATGTAACTATGACCTTGATCTTCTATGGTTTTTCCATACATTGCAAGCGTCCAAATTTCATTACCATCAAATTGCTCCATGCCCCCAAAACCATGTGATACTTCTAAGTTAGAAGGTATTCGTTTTTGTAGGCTGTCAAGTTGCTTTTTCTGAGCGTCAATTAGCCCTTGCTGAGTGTCGATTGTGGCTTGCTGCTTTTCAGTTTTCGCAACCAGTTCTCCGATTTTCCGTTGCTGGGTGTTGATTGTGGCTTGCTGCTTTTTATTTTCCGCAGCCAGTTCTCCGATTTGCCCTTGTTGAGTGTTGATTGTGGTTTGCTTTTCCGCAGCCAGTTCTCCGATTTTCCGTCGCTGGGTGTCAATTTGCTGTTGCTGCGCTTTATTTTGCAGTTGCAAGTCCTTGATGTCCTGTTTAATCCGACATTCTGTGACAGAAGTGCCGCAATCCTCAATGGCAATCGACGCGGATGGCATGAGCACCCACGCCGCTAAAAATAAGGGGGCGGTTTTGGTCATCTTCATTTTGAATTCTCCAAATTGTGGCTTAAACAACTTTCGTCCGCGTTAGTCAAACTGGCGATAACCGCTAAAATAGCGGCTTGAAGTTTGGTACGTTTTTGCATTTAACGTCTCCTAAGTCTAACGACATGGATTGTGCATGAAAGGATTGAATCTTACCACAATCTTATCCTTTATAGTTATATTTTTAGATCGGCGTTTTTTGATCGATACTCCTGAGTACAGCGGATAACAGGATCACTTTGGGTAGAAAACCCAGAGACTCATTAGATTGCAACCCATCCCCTGTGATCGGCTCAAAATAAATTTTCAGTGCCACCCAAGCATCTACA